>JAEUTF010000207.1 GCA_016788185.1 Bacteroidia bacterium
ATGCTTACTTCCTTGGGCTGATGCAGGATCTGGTTCGCCATGGTACGGATGCGCGGTGGCATGGTGGCCGAAAAGAGCATGGTCTGACGCTTCACCGGCAGCATTTTTACAATGCGCATGATGTCATCGTAAAAGCCCATGTCGAGCATGCGGTCGGCCTCATCCAGCACCAGGTGTTTCAGGTGGGTGAAGTCCACGTCTTTAGAGCCCAGCAGGGAGATGAGGCGCCCGGGAGTGGCAATGATCAGGTCGGCGCCCTGCAGCAGGGCGCGCTTCTGCTGTTCCCAGGCGATGCCGTCGCCGCCGCCGTAAATGGGGATGGAACTTACCGGGAGAAAATAACTGAAGCCCTCTATCTGCTGATCGATTTGCTGCGCCAGCTCGCGCGTGGGGGCGATGATGAGGGTGTTCAGGTGACTGTGATTCGACCGGGCAATGCGGTCGAGGATGGGTAAGACGTAAGCGGCCGTTTTACCGGTTCCTGTTTGCGCACAGGCCACCAGATCATGGCCTTCCAGAATGAGCGGAATCGCCATTTCCTGGATGGGAGTGGGTTTGTTGAAGCCCATGGCATCGAGGCCTTCCTGCAGCTTGGGTACGAAATTAAATTCCTGAAATTCCAATGAGATAGAGGGTTAATTACCGGCAAAGGTAGGCAAAGGGCGGATACCTGGAGGAAAACGGACGCCAGACAGAAATCCTCCTCCGGCAGGGCGGATTTTTCTTATTTATCGGGTATCTTTATAGGTACTTTCTGTACAAACGACACCTTCAACCTACCAGGAAAAAATGAACAGTGAAATCATGGCTTACAACGCGCTCCAGGCTGAGCCGGAGCGTGAAATCTGCCGCTTGCTGGCCACCGCAATCGACCGTCACCTTCCCGAAGCGGAAAGCAAAATCTGGCACGCGCATCCGGTTTGGTTTCTGGAGGGAAATCCGGTGGCAGGCTACAACAAGATGAAAAACTGCATTCGTCTTTTGTTCTGGAGCGGGCAGTCGTTTGAGGAGGAAGGCCTGCAGCCGGAGGGTAAGTTCAGGGCAGCCGAAAAGCGGTATACAGACCCTGCCGGGGTCAATAAAAAGGACCTGAAACGCTGGCTTGAAAAGGCCCGGGATATACAATGGGATTATAAGAACATTGTGAAAAGGAAGGGGGTGCTGGAACGGCTGAAATGAAGGGGCAGCGCCCGGTTTTGAAGAGAAAGGCCTTTGCTTTCTATTTTTCTTTGGAGTGATTCTGAGGCACTCGTACGCGGAAAGGCTTTGTGTTCAACATGCCGGACGACCGGGAGATTTTATGAAGCCTCCTCGTGGCAGAATAGAAATCACTACTATTGCGCTCAAATTAAAACTGGATGAGCGCAATAGAGGTACTCAAAGAGCGAAGCGGCAATGCCTGTGAGCTTTGCAAATCAACTGATCAATTGTCTGTTTACCATGTTCCGCCGCAGGGCGAATCTTATGGAGAGGCCGCCATATTGATCTGTAAAACCTGCCTTGATCAGCTGGAAAAGCGGGAGGAACTGCATGCCGCGCATTGGGCCTGCCTGCGCGAAAGCATGTGGAGCGAGGTGTTGCCGGTGCAGATCGTTTCCTGGCGACTGCTGAACCGGCTCTGCAACGAAACCTGGGCCGCGGAATTGCTCGACCAGATGTACCTCGATGAGGACAGCCTGGAATGGGCCAAGGCCAGCGGCGATCACCTCGAATCCGACACCGATGATATGCACCGTGATTGCAACGGGGCCCTTTTGCGGAACGGCGATACCGTGACACTCATCAAATCACTCGACGTGAAAGGATCGCAGATCAATGCCAAAATCGGAACGGTGGTGAAAAACATCAAAGTGGTATCGGACAATACGGAGCAGATTGAAGGCAAGATCGAAGGACAGTCGATCATCATCCTGACGAAATTTGTGCGAAAGCAGGGTGCCTAGATTCTTTTATTCTTCCGGATACCCTGCCCAAACTGCTTGTTAATGTCATCAGGCGATATTGGAGTGAAGCACCGGGCATCCATCTCCTCCGCTTTCTGCTTCATACCCTGTGCCGGGAAACTCTGAAAGGATGCAGAACGCACCCGGTCGTACGATCGGGCCGGCAGTAGAAAAAATCAGCCGGATCCTGGTCCTGCATCAGCCTGCAGCGTGATTTTTTAATTCAGGCAGCGCTGTGCCACAGAGCGAAAATAGATCATCGACCCAGCAGGCCATGTGATGGATACCTTTCACTTCGTCGATATCGGTGCCAACGCCAGCACGGTTTCCATGCACGGCAGTGGTAAAGTCAGGTTAAACGGTACCGGTGCAGTCCAAATCCAGGTGGGACCTTGGATATGCAACCCGCATAGCATAAGAATGAATAATAGATCGGAATTTATCTCAAGCAAATTTGAACTCTGATGCAAAGAATGGCAGATAGCACTAGTTTATTCAACCAGGCAAACCCATGCGAAATACACTAATAAAGCGATTTAACGGGAGCTATAGACGAGACGCATTGAATGCAACCTTATTTGAAAACCTCTGGCAGGTGAAACAATTCACCAAAGAGTATTTCGATGAATATAACAATCGCAGAACTCATAAATCCTTATTCAATTTGGCGCCTGAAGAAGTCCTGTTGAAATGTGGACAGCTCACAAGCTCAAATGACTCTTCTGAGCTGCCCACAGCACAACTGGCCATCAAGCTACGATGAATGAAAACTCTATTTTATAAGGTGCTCGAACATCGGGGTACTTACATATCTCTTTTAATAGTCGCTAAAATCATAGGAAGTGATACTTCCAAAAGTCACGGGCAATTTGCTCCAGGTTTCGATGGTGTTTCTGGTTCTGACCACAATGTAATAGCTTCCTCCTAAAATAGACAAGGGCAGGTAAACAATGGCATTCCCGTCCGTTTTCAGCAAGGCGGTTTTACTTGTAGCCAATGCATAAGGTGATGATGTGTTTCGTAATTCCACCGTAATGGAATCCGAAATCTGGCTGCTGACATCGTAACCGGCAGTTGATAAAACAGGGCTGATGATTCCATTGCCAGCATAAAAACCTTCTATCAACACTTTAAGATTAAGGCGGATGGCATTGTTGGTAAAGTCATCAAATCCTATGTCGTAGGGGAAATTTCTTGGTTCACAATCGATGTCCAGACCGGCATAGCCCGGAGGTGTGGTGCCGGCACCGTCTAGTGCACCGGAGGACGCAGATGCGTGCAGATCAGTCGCTGTATTTACAAACCCGGGATTGGCTACCTGTGAGTTGGCATCCGTACCCGGATTAAGTGTCATCGCGGCCTGCCAACCTGCAAGAGTGGTATAACTGACGGAGAGGGCTCTGCCGACACTGCCATTGGTAGTGTCGGGTACATAGTAATTATTATAGTCCGATAGCGAAGAAGAATTTCCATATGAATTGGCAGCATTGGTA
The DNA here is from genome assembly GCA_016788185.1 of Bacteroidia bacterium. Taxonomy (GTDB): domain Bacteria; phylum Bacteroidota; class Bacteroidia; order AKYH767-A; family OLB10; genus JAJTFW01. Next base: position 3,437 of record JAEUTF010000207.1, read on the forward strand.
TACAGGCAGCTATGGTTGGCAACTCCGGTTTGCCCGGTGGTGTAGTTCGCAAATATGTTGTTCTTGATTTGAAAGGTTTGGGTGGTACTAAAAATGGAAAGGCAGGCCGAAGAGGCATTGGGAAAAGTGCTGCCGTCCAGACTGATACTATTGTTAAAAACTTCTGAGGTCACAGTTCCTGCACCGGTATCCTGGAAATATATACCAAACACCGCTGACGTAGCCGTAGGGGCTCCTGTATAGGAGGATAAAAGATTGCTGATGCTGTTGTTGAATATTCTGAAGTTCATGGTTTGATTATTCCAATTTACTCGTATTCCCGAAACCCAATGCACTGAATTCAATCCTACATTACTTCGTCTTAGTTTACGAATGATATTATTGCTGATTTCAATATTGCCGAACGAACTGGTAATATTAATCCCATCTACGTCTCCTGTAGTTGTTGTCCCTGTTACATTCTGAATAATACAATTGCGGATGATGCAGTTATTCTGTCCGATGATTTCAATTCCACTGGCACTACTGCCAAGTAAGTCATCCGGCGTATTCGGATCGCCTATATAATTAAAGGAGTTGCAACTGGAAGTGATGATCTGATTGCCCTGATCCGCTGGTCCGGTTGCATTGTTAGGGGCATAAAGGGTAATGCCAAAGGTGCAATCTTTTATATTTATATCACGGAAGGTGTTGTTAGAATTAGTTCCTGCAAAACCACCCGGTGAAGAAGTGCTGAAAGAATATATTCCAAACACGTTGCCATGTGAGCGATTCAGATCAACCGATATTTTATCAAACAAATTGTTTTGAGCTCCCTGATCAAAAAACAATTCAAATACTGCCAATCCGATTTCCACGGTTTGAGGTGCACCATGTGTAATCAGATTGACATTGCTGATGGTCGTATACGATGCGCAAACTCCCAGCAGAGGCTCCTCAGTATGAGAAAGTATCGTTGTTCCCACCCCGGTTCCCCAACCGGCCCCTGAGGCTGAAACACTTGAACCCCTGTAGGCTAGTGTGGCGGGACTTCCTGTTTTCGATATGGTCAACCGGTTGGTGCTGCTGCTGTTGGGTGTGGCGACAAATAGTGGAAAAATGTTGCTGCCATTGGCGGCTGTGGTATCGTACTGGGCATCGGTTAAGTTCAAAGTCACCGGGCCCGTAATTCCCCGGTGATTGACATCTGCAAGCGCCTGGGTTAAGCTTGGATAGGTTTGCCCGATGCCGACATTGTACGTGCCGGAAGCAAGGGGTGCCGGCGTTCCGGGAGTAAACCGGAAGTGGTAAGCAGGCCAGCCGCTCAGAGGACTTAACATACGATGACTCACCATGGAGGAACCTGTAACGGCGTCAATGAATTTGCCATTGCCGCCTGTCCCCCATTCCATTCCGATCATCGCCCCGCCGCTGGTGGTTTGTGCTCCGATCACATTCAGTGATCCGTACCTGAACTCTACCGTGTTGGTGGTTTCATACAGAACGACCTGGCAGTTCATTCTGACATTACTTCCCGGTACCCCTGTAAAGGTGGGATAATTGGTGTATTGAATGGTAAAGCTTCTGGTGCCGGGTGATCCCTGTGTCTGATAGAGGATGCTGGACGTGGCGTCATCAATCAGATTGTTGCACCAGGGGGCCAGACTTTGATTGGGTGAGGTGGTGGTCACCAGAGTGCTGTTGCCTGCGGTGACAAGGGGTGCAATGGCATCAAACCAAATCAATCCGTTCGTACTCAGGCCAAGATTTGAAAAAATACTATCCCCATAGGAAAAGTTAAATCCGATTGGAATCCCTGTTTGATTGGCATTGTCGCCGGTTGCAGTAGACTCGGTAGCACCATTAGCCGTCGAAATAGGAATGTACGCAGCGTTGAAGGTGGTTCGTGTGAACGATTGGGCTTCGGTTTGAATACTCAAAGATCCACTCAACGTAATCGTGAGAAGGATTATTTTAAGAGTAGCCGCGAAAGAACTGCAATGAATGTGGCGGTTTTCACTTTTCATGATGTATGTTGGTTTAAAATTAACATAGGTCGGACCTCCTACTGAAGCGATAAAATTTCGGATCAGATAAAAGGGGAGAAGAATGAACTTTGGGTGCATCACCAGGGCTGGTGATTTCAACTTGTAAAGGGTACCGGGATTGATTCGGCTTTTCTGACTAATCCTGGTTTAATGAAGAAAGGTGTTAGGCGATGAGTGTTGATTTCGATTTTCTTAAAACAGCAGTTGATTAAAGAAGTGTTAACAATAGTTGCAGGTCAAAAGCTAAGATATGTTCTTATTCTGATATAGTCAAGTTTTTTTATAGTGCTATCGGTGACCGGATTTAAAGCCGGCGGCTGACACGGTTGAATCTCATTAAAGAGTTGATATGTAAATTAATAACACAATCAGTTTTATTGCCCTACCCCTTGATTTTATCCGAAAAAGGAATGAGCCCGGCTGTGCGCAGGCCGGTAATTCCCGGCAGGATGTTAAGGAAAATCCGGGCATCCATAACATGAAGGGGATACCGGATACTGAATCATCCATTATATTTTTTTAAAGAAATTTCAAGGGAAAGAGCAACATCCTTTTCATAAAACCGGGAGGCTTTTTTGTGGTCAGAGTGGCCTTTGTTTTTTATAACGTTATGAAGGTTGCGCCCCTTTCGGTGATTTTCCGGGGCTGAAAATTAAGGTTAAGGCAGGCCCTTTGGTTATTAAATTCCAACATCCGGTAGAGAATCTCGCCAAATCTCGTCTCAGACCGCTTGGCGGAACAGCCTGGTGAACTTGTGCAGTGTACGATGGCGCGGTTCATTCTTTACCGATCCCGTTCAGGGAAAATGCCCGGTATCCAGGGGTCTGTGGAATGCAGTTAAACGTTCAGAAAGCAATTGTTTTAAGGTGTTCTTTCCGGGATGCTGTTGAAATATACTGCGGTATTTAGCCGGTTTTAGTGCATTATGGAGTCCCGATTATGGAATAAAATGACATGTGTCATGAAAGTTTACTGGTTGCATTATTTTATACCGGATAAACTTGAAAAAATTCATTGTTGTATAAAGTAGTATTTATTAAATTGCGTTTGTGTTTTTGTCCATGGATCGCGAAAGAATTTTGTGAGTTTGCGTTTCGTTCTGGTTTGAATTTTTACAGGTCTGACCTTGTGATTTTAGTGTACTGATCTGGATTTGAATTGTTCTTTTACTTTAATTGTATTGACCGATGAAAAAACTTCTGTCTTTATCAATAGTATTTATTTTTCACCTCTTTTTCTGCCCATTCGTTGCTGCGCAAAGCTATACATCGCCCGGGGTGGGTGTCCTAAGTTCTGTTCCAGAGCCAAACGGGCCGGTAAGACTGATATTCCGGGATACCGCCAGTAGCACCATGTATGTATCCGGTGATTTTACAGCAGTTGGCGGAATCAACCACTCGCAAGGCGCTTTCATCGATAACGCTACCGGAATCCCAAAGAGTAACTTCCCTAAAATCGAAGGCACTGTCAACACAAGTATTCCGGATGGTAAAGGAGGCTGGTATTTAGGGGGGCAATTTACCCGCGTTGGCGATAAAGAACGTATTGATCTGGCCCAAGTGGATTCCTCAGGGAACGTAACAGACTTCTTCGATGGCATGAAAACCGACGGAGAAATAATGGCGCTTTGCAAGAACAACAGCACCCTTTTCATCGGAGGCAAATTCGGAAGTGTCGGGAGGAGCGCGTCAAAACATGCCGATGTCCTGATGGCTTATACAGGGGGTTCCGTTCTGAACCTGGAAGGATTCAACGGACCGGTTTACTGCGCCAGCAGCGACAGTGCCGGTGGATGGTATGTAGGCGGTTTCTTTACGCAGGCGGGAGGAAAGCCCCGCACTCATTTGGCCCATATATTGGCCGATGGCAGTATATCCGACTGGGCACCCTTTGTTAATGATACGGTATATGCCATTCTTTATGACGGGTATTATGTGTGGGCTGGTGGTGCGTTGAATTTTTATTATAATTTGAGTCAAATAGTGTATTCTGGGGCCAAGCCAGAAGGTCTTGTATGCATCGATAAAACAACAGGATATGTGAGTGCAAGTGGCTACAGGGTACATGGTACAGTCCGTTGCTTATACCTTGCACCGGATGATTATCCCGGGATGCGGTTTCGTGAAATATTTGTTGGAGGAAATTTTTATGCTCAGGCTGATGGGTCTTGGTCAATGCATCCGCATTTGTTTTCATTCGGCAGCAAAAGCCCAGTTAGCTGGGTTCCATTCACAAAATCATACTACCCGCTGGTGGACACGGATATACCAGCTTCATCTTCCGACAGGGCAATTTATACAATCTATATCCATCCAAATCATCCGAACCTGGTTTTCGTAGGGGGTAATTTTACTGCAGACTATGGCTTAAAGAAAAACCTTCTCCTTATCAACCGTTCCGGCACCGGACAAAGTACATGGACTCCAAACCCGGACGGACCAGTTTATTCTATTTCCTCTTATCCTACTGATCCCATGTTTCCAAACTTCAATGTGTATTTCGGCGGGGGCTTCACCGCACTTGGCGGTCAGACAAACTCCACCTATGCGACAGCTATCGGCCGGAACCGCTTATTTGCCATCCATGGAAATACACTTACCCTTGACAGTATATGGAAGCCCAATGCAAACGGAACAGTCCGTTCGATATCGTTCATGAAGGACAATAACGGACAATTCAGTGTTTTTTTAGGTGGAGACTTTAAAGAGATAAACAATGTGGAGCGCAAACAACTTGCCCAGTTGGATACCTATGGCAATCTCAGTTCCTTCAATCCCGACCCTGACAGTACTGTTTACGTAGTGGTACAGGCAAAGGATCAGGTTTTCGTTGGAGGCCTTTTTTTACATCTTAACTCATTCACACAATCAAGACGCAACCTGGCTTCCATTGACCTTATCAGCGGTCAGGTTACATCGTGGAATCCGGGTACATCAGCGGGGGCAGACATAGAGTATTTTTTACCGTGGTATACGTATCCATTAATATTCCGGCAATTGATCCGAAGGTACAATCACTATGTATCCGGTCTTTGCATTTCAGGAAATTCTCTTTTCGCCGGTGGCTGCTTTGATTCGGCAGGAGGCCATAACAGGAAAAATCTTGCAAAAATCAATGCCTTCAACGGACAAGCGAACGCATGGAATCCTTCTCCGGACAGCATCATCAGCACTTTGCGTTTAAGCGGTGATAGGCTATATGTATGCGGCCGGTTTTCAGTAATTGGTGCTGCCAATCGGAAAGGAATAGCGGCTATTGATACAGGATCAGGGACAGTACATTCATGGTATCCCGGAAACGGTACTGTTGATTTCAGGAGCAGAATTCACTCCTTGGCTGTATACAACAATAAGATAATCATGGGCGGGAATTTTACAATATCACCTGCACTGAAATCACTGGTCAGCGCGGATATGTCAACCGGCCTGTTCTCAAATCCTATACCCGGGTTCCAAACGCATCCCAAGGCGATAGAAGTATCAGGAAATTATTTATATGTGGCAGGGCGAATTAAAGCCAGTCAGGATTCTTCCGAAGGAATCAACAGACTTGCCAGGTTTAACCTTAGTACCGGAACACCGGATAGCTGGGTCACCGTTTGCAATGGGGATGTTGCCACCATTACACCGGTGGGCAACTCCGCTTTTGCCGGAGGATCTTTCAGTTCACTCGGTGGAACACAAAGACAACATGCCTTTGCCCTTAATCCCGCCACCGGGGATCTGCTGTCCTGGAATCCTTCACCGGACACCCCTCCAATTTCATTGCTTTCACATAACGGCCTGATTTATGCCGGCGGAAACTTCAGGACGATAGGAGGCAAGATCCGCCATGGCATCGCCGCTCTTGATCCGTTCACAGGATCAGCAACAAACTGGAATCCCGGTGACAGCGGCACCATCAGTGTCAATGGATTGGAAGCATTTGGCGATACCCTTTATGCCGGAGGGGAATTTGTATCCATCGGTGGAAATTTGCGACAGAATCTTGCCGGGATCGGAATCAGCACCGGACTATCCACTGCCTGGAATCCCCAGCCAAACAATACCATTTCCTCTCTGGCCAGACTTAATCAGTTTCTGTATGCAGCAGGCGAATTTTACGCTATCGGCTTGAGTTTGCGGGCAGGCTTTGCACAGTTTAATCTTCTGAACAACAGTCTCACCTCCTGGGAATATGTTTCTGTATCCGACTGGATCAATACCGGGAAACTTACACAAAAGGTAAAAAAGACATCTGCAGATGGCCTGGCCATGATCAGAAGTTACATCAACCGCGAATTAGTACAATCAACTTACGTGAGCAATTTCACGGTTCGTGTGTCAGGATCCTCTGAATACCGGCTTACTAATTTTCAAGCGGATCCTTCCGGCATACACAATAGTCTGATTCATGATATTTCCATTCATTCAGATACCGTAGCCATCGGTGGAGAAAGATCAAAAGTAAATTCCACTTACGTATACGCTGGTAGCAACCCTTTGGGATTATCTTCTAATGATAATCAGAATCTGATCACGACAGGCATTAATATGGACAACGATGCGAACGATGCCGTACATTCGCTATTGTACTTCGGAGATACGCTGTATATAGCCGGAGCTTTTGATAGAATAAATGGCATTGAGAGAGCTTTTCTTGCGGGCTTGGTAAACATCACGATCACGGACAGTTGTCAATGGAGACCGGAAGGTCCTGTGCTCAGTGCCTTGGGCACTTATTGCTATGGTGATTCGCTGGAACTGAGGCCAACGCCGTATTCAGGGATATACAACTACGAATGGAGGGGTCCCAATGGATTTTACAGCACGCTGGCAAAGCCTAAAATTTACAATTACAACGACTCAAATGCAGGCCAGTACACGTGCAGACTGAAAGTAAGTTCTTCAGCCTGCTGGAGTGA
>JAEUTF010000244.1 GCA_016788185.1 Bacteroidia bacterium
TGCGGTGGATCCTTCCGATAAGAACCATCTGTTCATCGGATCTTCGGGAGCCGGGCTGATTGAATTTAAAAACGGACAGGTGATTGCGCATTACGACACCGCCAATTCGCCCATACAGGGTCAGTTTGGGAACCCCGGTCAGTATAAAGTACACGGCATTGCCCTTGACAACGACCGGAATTTATGGGTGTCCAATGCCGGTGTCGTCAATGTCATTAAAGTGCTGAAGAATAACGGTACCTGGCGGTCTTTTTCTTTTCCGGGTAAGATCAATGCCTATTCGCTTACCGGTGACATGGTGCTGGATTATAACGGCGCTGTATGGCTGACCGTATTTGAAAATACCGGAGGCAAAGAGGGTGTGCTGGTTTTCCACCCTAATTTTACGATTGACAATACCGCGGATGATTTTTTTGATATTGCCGAGTTTGGTTCGAACCGGGTACGCTGCATGAGTATCGACAAAGAAGGCACCATCTGGACAGGAACGGAAGCCGGCGTTTATGTTTTTTATCCGCCATCCATCAGCCCGCAGCAAATTCTGATCCGGCAGGACAATGCCTATCAATACCTGCTGGCTTCGGAATCGGTAACGGCCATCGCGGTGGATGGCGCTAACCGCAAATGGATCGGTACAGAAAGTGGTGGTCTCTATCTCTTCACGGCCGATGGTCAGGATCAGGTGCAGCATTTCACCACGGAGAATAGCCCCTTGTTTTCAAACAACATCAACTCGCTGGCGATTGACGGCGCCTCCGGACTGGTCTACATCGGAACGGAAAAAGGTCTGATGAGTTACCAGGGGGATGCTCTGGATCCGGGTTTGCTGGTAGCGGGATGCAAGGATCTGCTGGTTTATCCGAATCCGGTGAAGCGTGAATACGATGGTCCCATCGCGGTGAAGGGCGTCGTGCCCAACGGGATTTTTAAGATTACGGATGTGAACGGAGGCCTGGTGTACCAGAGTACCGCGTTGGGTTCACAGGCCATCTGGGATGGACGCAATCTGCAGGGAGAAAAGGTCGGCACCGGAGTCTACCTGGTATTTTCATCGGATGCCACGGGAGACAACACCTGCGTGACCAAGCTGATGTATTTCAGGTAATTTATCCAGGCAGGGGGCCGGCTCCAGATCGTTTTAAGGATGTTCGAGGAGAAATTTTTCCAGCAGCCGGTTGGTTTCATCCAGCCAGCGCTGTAGTCCTTCTGAATTCCAGTGCGAATCATTGTTTGCATAGAATTTCTCCGGATCATTTTTAAAAATACCATACACGTCAATGGCGGGGAAATGACCGCTGCCTCTTTCCGTTAAAAGGGGCACCAGCTGATTGTAGGTGCCCAGACCGGGATGCACCACACTGACGGGATTGGGGACAAAGGCAAAGTATACTTCCTTAAAACCATGTTGAAGAAAATGCGCTCTGGTGCCGATCAGCGTTTGAACGATCTTATTTATTTCCGTGCTGTCCACCGGGTAAAATGAATTCATATGCTGATCACCACTCACGGTGGGTTTGTAAAACAAAAAATGATGAGACTCGTCAATGTAAACATCCGGACTCTTTCTTTTCAGCCATTTATACGTAAGGTCACCTTTTATCTCCTTCAACGGATTGAAAAAAGTATAGCCGAACAGATTGAGTTCAAGATTTGAGTTGATGTTGGGATTGAAAAAGGGTTCGGGTTTATCGGCCTGCTTCATTTCACCGGCATTTACGTTTATTCCGTCTCCCGGATCATGTGTGGAGGACGTTTGTATGCGTATGGGAGCGGTCATCGTTGCGATGTCGCTGCAGGCATCTCTGATAAAACGTTCGGCCAGTTCTATGATCAAAATGTTGTTTTGTGAGCTGTCGGCCCGTGGCATCTCTATATAGCCAGGATCATCCCACCATTTTATCCTGATCAGGGTATCCGCAGAGAAGAAATGTTCCTTTTGAACGTGCCCCATCAGGTAGCTGTCGCAGATCAGGAACAGCCTGATTTTCCTTTCCGGGGAGCGGACGGGTTTCGGATCATAGGTCAGGGGTGAACGGTAGTCGGATATAAACGTCATGTTGTACAGATCGCCATGGCCCCGGTGCGCCACCGCGAAGACCTTCGACCTGGATCTGATTTCGGAAAAAGCCTCTGTGAGGTTGGCGCTGTTGCTTACGAAATACAGGATTCCGGTAAGAACAATCAACGATATGGCCGCCGCTTTCTTCATCGCTAAAACTGAAAATATATAAATTGCTTTAGGTTAAACACGCCGAAGAAATAACAGATCAGCAGGATGCAGAGATGGCTGAGGTAAAATGTCAAAGGGGTTTTAATGGTTTGAAGGGGTTTGAAATATTCCATAAAGCACAGGATAACGATCAGGAAGAAACAAAGGATCATCTCTGTCCGGTGGAGGCCGAGGTTAATCGTGTCATGGTCGGTGAGGGAGAGGATACGGGTATATATCAGTAGCGCATCGTGTATATTCTCAGCCCGGAACAATACCCAGCTTAGACATACCAGCGCAAAGGTGAAAACCATGTTCAGCGGCTTGGTAAAAGGACTATTCCATGGACGGATTCCTGCCTGCCCGATCCATTTGTTTTTCATCACAGCGATGCAGAGCAGAACTCCATGCAGGAATCCCCATGCCAGAAAGGTGTAATTGGCGCCATGCCATAACCCGCTGAGCAGGAAAACCAGAAGGAGATTGCGGCAATGCCGGACACCGGAACCCTGGTTCCCGCCCAGCGGCAGATAGAGATAATCTTTGAACCAGCTGGACAAGGAGATGTGCCACCGTCTCCAGAAATCAGCCAGGGATACTGCGAAATAGGGATTACGGAAATTCTCCATGAGTTGGAACCCCATGATACGGGCGGCGCCGATGGCGATGTCTGCATATCCCGAAAAGTCGCAATAAATCTGAAACGCATAAAAGAAGGTGGCGATAAGCAGGGATAAGCCGCTTTGCTCTTCCGGGTTTCCGAAGGCCACGTCGACGGCCATCGACAAGCGGTCGGCAATGACCACTTTTTTGAAAAATCCGAAAATCATCAGACTGATGCCACTCTTGAAATTGTCGAAATCAAAATACTTCCGTTCGTAAAACTGATGAAGCAGGTTTTGCGGTCGTTCGATGGGGCCGGCCACCAATTGTGGGTAGAACATTACATAGAGCGCGTATATCCCGAAATTTCTCTCCGCCTTCTGGCGCCCACGGTAAACCTCTATCGTATAGCTCATCGCCTGGAAGGTATGGAAGGACAATCCGATGGGAAGAAGAATATCCAGAACGGGAAGCAACGCATCAGGGCTTTCCGGCCGAAGGCCGCTGTTGATTTGTTCGGTGAAAAAATTGTAGTATTTGAATACGGCCAATACCCCGATGTTGGCAACCAGGCTCAGGATCAGAAAATTTTTACGCCTTCGTCCTTCCGATTGTTCAATCAGGATTCCGGCGAAATAATCAATCAGTATGGTAAAGCCCAGTATGAAAATGTACTCCGGAATAAACGACATGTAAAAAAAACAGCTGGCTGCCAGCAGTAACATCCAGCGGAAGCGCTGAGCCAGTACGAAGTAGGAGCAACTGACAAAGACGAAGAAAACAAGAAATTGCAGGGAATTAAAGAGCATACAGCCGTTTGCCGGAATTCAAAATAAAAATAGCAGTTGTAGCCATCTAAAAAAAAGAAGGAGTAAC
>JAEUTF010000264.1 GCA_016788185.1 Bacteroidia bacterium
AAACAGTTTCAGCAAAACACCATTACAAGTCCACTCCATTGAAAATATATAATGTACCCCTCAGGCAGAACGCGTCTTCGCATCCGCCTTCTATTAAAATAGAATATTGGATTCATAAAACGATCACAACCAAACCAGATAAATCCGTGACCTCCGGTCTCTCTCTGCTGTAAAAAAATAAACTAACGTATGAAAAGCATCCGTATATTAATTAGTTCCATCCGTTCGCATCCTCATTTGAACGGATTCTATAGTCCATAATAATAAATTGAAAGACCTGTAAAACCGGGGGATGCTGTCCCCGCCCCGTTTCAAATTTATGAAATTCGTAAGCGTTAGTCGTAAAATAAACATTTGTATCCGTTTGCAAATGGATGGAAGTGGTACCGAATGATTCTTTCAGTCCTTGAAACCGCGGGTCATCAAGTCCTACCTGGATTGCCATGAATCAGCAGAAAGCAAAAAGAAGAATGATAAACGCTGTATCTTTTTTTGAACGGATTCTACACGCAAGAAATTTTTTTGAATGAAGTGGGAAACGGGGGATGCTATCCCCGCCCCGGCGTAAATTTATAAAACTGAAATTTCTTAGTCGTATGATAAACATTTGCATACGTTTGCCAATGAATGGAAGTGGCTCCGGATGATTCTTTCAGCCTTTGAAACCGGAGGTCATAATACCCTGCCAGGCGCGAAATGAATCAGCAGAAAACAAAGAGTAGAATGATAAACGATTGTATCCCCTTTTGAACGGATTCTATACGCAAGAATTTTTTTTGAATGAAGTGGGAAACGGGGGATGCTTTCCCCACCCCGTTTCAAATTTATGAAATTCGTAAGCGATAGTCGTAAAATAAACATTTGTATCCGTTTGCACTGAACGGGAGAACTCCGGATGTTCAAAACAGAGAATGGACAGGCAAGAAAAATCCGGGGCCTCCGGCCCCGCCCCATCGTAAAATTACAAAGCAGAAAATGAATTGCCGTATAATAAACGTTTGCATCCGTTTGCACTAAACAGGGCTTCACAGGCAGTTCAAAACAGTGTATGGTCAGGAAAGAAAAATCCGGGGCCTCCGGCCCCGCCCCATCGTAAAATTACAAAGCAGAAAATGAATTGTCGTTTAATAAACATTTTTATCCGTTTACACCGAATGGGGTTCATTGAATGTTTCTAAAAGAGTGTGGTCAAAATGCAAAATTGAGAGGCTTCCGGTTATTACCATGTAGCCGTGACTTGCTAAACAAACAATAAAACATTTTTCCGGTTTGTATAGGGCTAAACCCTGCACATTTATCGGCCCTGCATCGGATTGTGGCGGATTGTAGCGAATGAAATCCGAAGACCGTTTCAATCCCCAAACTCAGCTCTACCCTTTTGAAAGTGCAAAAGTTGTCCGTCGCTTCCAAAACTTCCAGAGCTCCACCCAGGAAACTGCCAGGAAAGCCGTCAGGGCACATTTCCCCAAATCCGGAAGAGAAAGTTCAGTAAAGGAAAACAGATTCCGGATGTCGGGCTGATACACGGAAAGCAATAACAGAATAAAAGAAACCATGGTAATCAGGGGCACCAGCCTGTTCTTGTACCGGATGGTGGTGAATACCGAGTAATAAAACGAGCGGTTAACCAGCGTTAAAAAAATATTACTAAGGATCAAGGTGCTGAATACAACCGTTCTCACCCTGATCTCATCTGAACCATTCATCATAAAAAGATAAGCGATTCCAAGACAGGCCAGGGCGATCACCAGTCCCTGAAGGATACTCAGCGAAAGCTCATCCCATGAAAACAAGGAAGTACTGAGTTTCCTTGGCGGACGCTCCATCGACTTCGCTTCGATGGGTTCGTTCTCATAAATGATGGAACAGGTAGGTCCCATGATCAGTTCAAGGAAGATGACATGCAGAGGAGAAAACAGATGCGTGTACTTCCATAATAAAATCAAAGGCAATGTTACAATCAGGATAATCGGAATGTGAATAGAAATGATGTACCGGATGGCTTTCTTCAGGTTCTCGTATATGCGTCGTCCGAGGGCAATGGCATCGGTCATTACCGCCAGATCATCGTCCATCAGGACCAGCGATGCCGCTTTCTTGGCTACTTCACTGCCCCGCTTGCCCATCGCGATACCGATGTGAGCGGCCTTCAGCGCCGGTCCGTCGTTCACACCATCTCCGGTCATTGAAACCACTTCTCCAGTGGCGATCAATGCCTGGATCACCTTTACTTTGGCTTCCGGAAACATGCGGGCAAACACATTGATCCCGCCCACCCTCTTCTCCAATTCGTCAGGGGTTAACTCCATCACTTCACGGCCCGTCATGACCTGATCAGGATTCCTCATCTTCACCTGCCTGGCAATGGCCAAAGCCGTTTCGGGAAAATCACCGGTGATCATCTTTACGTTAATGCCGGCGGCATAAAACTCCTGCAAAACCGCGGGGATATTTTCTTTGGGTGCATCGTGGAAAGCGATCAGTCCTAAAAACCGGAATTTTAAAGCCTCCTGGCTTTCCGGGAAATCCTCGAAAGGTGGGTCTGCCTTCGCCACGCCGAGAACGCGGTATCCCTTCCCGGCAAGCCCTGAAGCCTTACGCAGAATTTCGCCCTCTTCTTCCTCTGTAAGTCCACACTGCTTCAGAATGCCTTCCACACTGCCCTTGCTGGCCACCACCTTGCCCATGGCCGCACTGTGAAAAACATGGGTCATGATCGGGAACTGACCACCGAGCGGATACTCCCTGTACATTACGTACTCACTCCGCTTGTCTTCCGGCGCTACCTCGCCATATACCTGATGAATGGAAATTTCCATTTTATCGAATGGCCGGGTTTCGGAAGCCCACATGCCATACTCCAGGGTAAGGTTGTATCCGAAAGGTTCAAGGGTATAGTCGTGAAGTAGCCCTTCTGTGGCATCGTACACGGCCACCAGCGACATCTCGTTTTCAGTGATAGTACCTGTTTTATCGATACAGATGACGGTGGCGGCCCCCAACGTCTCCACCGTATGCGGACTGCGGGCAATGACACGCTTCTTATACAAATGATAGGCACCGAGCGCCATAAACGTGCTGAAAGCAACGGGAATCTCTTCCGGAAGTACGGACATCGCCAACGTGAGTCCGCTTAACAAGGCATGCCAGATATCCTTCTCAATAAAATAGTTCATCCCGCAAACGACCATGAACGCCATGATGCCCGCGTAAACCATCTTCCTCACAAAAGCACGGATCTGTTGCTGCAAGGGCGTTTTAACCGCTTCCATTTCATGGAGAGAAAGACCTATCGCGCCAATGGCCGTGGTCTCACCCACCGCAGTCACCCTGGCTGTGCAGGATCCGCTTTCCACCAGTGTTCCCCTGTATATCTTGTTTAAAGTACTTGAAGTATCCTTGAATACGGCGAGCGATTCGCCGGTAAGAATACTTTCATTCACGCTGAAATCGTTTGCTCTGACCAGCATGGCATCGGCAGGAACAAGATCGCCATCTTCCAAAAGAAAAATGTCGCCGAGCACCAGTTCATCCGAATCAATTTCCTGTTTTACTCCGTTTCTAACTACCCTGGCCCTGGGTTGTGACAATTTCCTGAGCGCATCCACCGCGCCCTGACTTCTGTTTTCCTGGTACATGGAAATCCCCGATACGAAGAACAACGCGACCAGCATGATGATTCCTTCTCTGAACTCACCGAGAACAAAATAAACAATGGTGGTTAATACCAGGATCACGAACAAAGGCTCGGTAACAATATCCTTCCCTATTCTCCAAAAGCGGTGCCGCTCCCTGGAATCAAGAGCATTGGCACCGTGCGCCAACCTGCTGTGCAGGACTTCCTGATCGGTCAGGCCCTTTACATCAACTTCCTCCACCGGATTGACTTAACAAACCTTGACCAAAAGGTAAAAAACACAAAACGGATCCGGAAATCATTTTGTCTCCCATCTCAGCCTATTTTATCTCAATGATGCGTTCCTCCACATTCGTAACATTTTCCGCGCTCACCTCCTTGGTTTCAAGGCTGTATATCACCCAGCCGGAAGGTCCGTGGAGGCGGGAAGCCACCATGGTCTGGTTCTGAAGAGGCGGGATTTCCTCCTGCGACGGAGATTTCACTCCTGAAGCCTTTGCCATTTTCGAAAGATACTCATAGGTAGCGGCGGTTAATTGTTTCGAATCGGCGGTTTGCCACATCCGGATGATCGCATTCTCGTCTTCAAAATTTATTTCATCCATTTGCAGCGTCACCTCCGCATCAAATGGTTCGCCCCCATACAGGTTGGGTAGTTTAATCTGTCCTTTCACTTCTTCACCCAGGGTGTACTTGCCGCCGTGATAGGTATAGAACTGCTGAATATCCTTGATGGCCACGGATTCAATCGCTTCTTTACTCGTATACACGTTGCTTACCTGCCTGACCAGTTCATCGATATTGGGCAAGTCCTTTAATTCCTTTTTGACCAACCCAAGGCAACGGTCCATCTCTGCCTTTAATTCCTTCCAGTTTTTGACTTCCTTAAAGGCCCCCATCTCATCCGTTTTGATGATCACGGACATGTTCTGGCTGAGCGAACCTAATTTTTTAACAAAAGCATTCTCTGAATCGGCAT
>JAEUTF010000011.1 GCA_016788185.1 Bacteroidia bacterium
ATGCCGGCACCTTGTGCCTGTCATTTTTCATTCCCCTTGCCTTCGCTCAGGCAAGCCTGGCTTGGCTGTGAAATGAAAAATGCCCCTTGCGGGGCATTGGATCGGTTTTGCGGTGAGGGAGGGATTGCCAACGCGATCCCCGTTAGGGGAGGCTTAAATCCGATCCCATGCCGGCACCTTGTGCCTGTCATTTTTCATTCCCCTTGCCTTCGCTCAGGCAAGCCTGGCTTGGCTGAGAAATGAAAAATGCCCCTTGCGGGGCATTGGGTCGGTTTTGCGGTGAGGGAGGGATTCGAACCCTCGGTACAGTTACCCGTACGACAGTTTAGCAAACTGTTCCTTTCGGCCTCTCAGGCACCTCACCGGCGGCTGCAAATTTAGTGAATGGCCGGCTTCTTCCAAACCTTATTTAAATTTTGATTGCTGCCCGGGGATTTTATCTTTGTCATCATTCCTTCCTGTAACTCTATGTGTAAGAAATACATCCTGCCTTCTGTGCTAACTCTCCTGATATTTTTAGCGGTTTCCTGCCAAAGAAAGAAGCCTTTGAAGGTAGTAGTGGAATCGGGTCAGTATTTGACACTGCCGGAACCGGAACATTGGTTGAGCGATTGGTCAACTCAGAACAGCGTGATTGTACATCAGTTAAACGAACCCGATAATCTGCATCCTGCCAATGGCAGTTCTCAGGTGCGTTCCGAAATATTTCTTTATATCCACAGCGCTTTGCTTAGAACCGATTTGCGAACGGGTACAGTACAACCCGGCATTTGTAAAAGTCTGCCGCAGATCTCAAAAAACAAATTGGAGTTGGTCTTTGAATTGAAAGAAGGCCTGAACTGGGATGATGGTAGCCCCTTGAGTCCGGAAGATGTGGTTTTTACCATAAAGGCTGCAAAGTGCCCCTTAACGGACAATGCGGCTTTTAAACCCTATTTTGATTTGGTGGAAAATGCCGAGGTGGTGGCAGGGGCCGAAAATAAGGTCAGGGTGAAAATGAAAAAGGTGTACGTACAGAATGTGGCTTTGTGGGCCGATTATCCGATTATACAGCGGGCAAAGTATGACCCCTTGAACAGTCTGGCTTCCTATACGTTCGAGCAGTTTAACGACACAGCATTTAATGCAGCCTCCGAAAAAAGCCTCGTCGATTGGGCGGCCTCCTTCAATGCTCCTGAAAATGGATTTAGCCCTGCTTCCATTTCAGGCCTGGGTCCGTATCGCCTGAAGGAATGGCAGCAGGGTCAGATGCTGGTTTTGGAGAGAAAACAAAAGCACTGGACTAAAAATTCAGACCTGTACGCGGATGCCGCAGGTCCTGACCAGATCGTTTTTAAAATCAACAAAGATCCATTATCACAGGAACTCGCCTTTTACAAGCAGGAGTTCGATGCATCTACATCGTTGTCGTCCCGAACCCTGCTAAAACTTCGCGGGGATTCAACATTTAACCGGAATTACCACGGACGCTTTGTGGATGTATTCGGGTATACATTCATTGCATTGAATACAAAGCCCGGAGTGAACAAAAGGGCAATGGCTTTAGCTGAACTGAACGTGAGAAAAGCGCTCGCATTACTGACACCGGTGGATAAAATGATTGAAGTCGTGAACAAGGGGGTTAACAAGCGGGTAAACGGTCCCGTCGCTCCGATGAAACCAAGTTACAACAAATCACTCCCGGTCATTCCTTTTGATATTAAAAAAGCGAATGCCCTGTTGGATGAAAGCGGATGGTTGAAGCGGGATAAGGATGGGATCCGGATGAAGCAACTTAACGGCATGAATAGCCGTTTGGAGCTCGAATTGTTGTATCTGAATCTTGTTCCGGAATGGAAGGAGATGGCACTGATGCTTGCTTCGGCAATGGGGAAAGCCGGCGTTCAGGTGAAGTTGGCCCCATGTGACCTTTCTCTTTGGCTGGAAAGGGGCACGGGGCATGATTTTGATATGATGATGGGATCCTGGAATAATTCCGCGTTGCCGGAGGATTATACCCAGCTATGGTCTTCCCGCAGTTGGTCCGACAACGGATTGAATTTTGCCGGGTTCGGTGACGAAAGAAGTGATGCTTTAATTGATAGTATTGCCATTACGTTAGATGATTCTCTCAGAAATGAAATGGAGTGGAGAATGCAGGAACAAATATATGCGCAGCAGCCCTATATCTTTTTATATGGACTGGTGCGCCGCACGGCCATCCACCGGCGTTTCAGTGGTGTGGAACTTTATGCAGAAAGACCAGGGGTCTTGTACAATACGTTCCGTTTAACCCATACAGGCGCAGGGGTGAAAGCGGGCACCATGCCGTAATTTCTTTGAGATTCACATGAAGGATAATCTGATCAGAAAATTGGCGAGGGCGGTGATAGCCCTGGTACTTCTGATCGTTGTGGCTTTTGTACTTAGCCGCTCTATTCCGGGCGATCCTGCTCAACGAATGATGCATGTGCCCAATTCTTCACAGGCAGCCAGCTCATCCGGCCGCTTGCTCCATTATGAAAAACTTTACCGGGACATGGGATTGCATCTTCCTGTATTTTATGTAAGCATGTCGAGTCTTGCAGTACCCGATTCCTTCCGTCACTTTCCGGATAAGCGGTTTAGCCGTCAATTGTGTCGCCTGGCATATTGGAGCGGTAATCCGGAAAAAAGTCTGGAATGGTGCCGGAATCACCTGTCCTATGCAAATGCGGAATTGAACCTTGGTGTAGCGCATTCCGGAGCGGAAATGGCAGAAAAGATGGAGGTTTTTTCCCGACTGAATCCTGCCGGTGGAAGCAGGGCTCAGAAGATGATCAGCGACTGGCGGCAATTGCAGGAATCACAACCGAAAACTCATTGGAAGGCCTGGATTCCTGTCCTGAATTTTAACCGGGAAAACCAGTTTCACCTTTGGTTCTTTGGGGATAAATCGGTGGCTGATGACCGGTCAGGCCGTGGTGTTCTTTATGGTGATTTGGGGAATTCATGGGTTCGCGGCATGCGGGTGACCGATATGTTGAAATTCCCGTTTCTGCTAACGTTTATGATCGCATCGCTTGTGCTGTTGATCTGCTTTCCGCTTTCATTGCTGACGGGGGCATGGATGGCCCGGAATCGAAACAACCACATAACGAAGGCGACCTATGCCTTCCTGGTTTTTTTATATGCGGTACCTACCTTCTGGCTGGGAACAGCGTTGCTGGTTTTCCTGGCTAGTCCTCAATGGCTGAACTGGTTCCCGACCTCCAGCCCGGTTTTGCTTTCGGATGCAGGACTGATGGCCTGGTTCGGCTCTGTATTTCACCAATGGAATCATTTTGTAATCCCTGTGATTGCGGTAGCCTACAGCACGTATGTATACCTGGTGCAAATGACCTACGAACTATTGCAGGAAGAACTGGATAAGCCCTATGTTACCGCATTACGTGCAAAGGGCTGTCGTGAAAACACCATCGTGTTCAGACATGCCTTGAAAAATTGCCTGTCTCCATTAATCGTTTCCACGATGAGTGTTTTCCCCTTGCTGATGGGTGGTACCATCATCGTGGATTTTCTTTTTTCAATGCCCGGCCTCGGATCCTTGCTCTCGGGTGCTTGTGAGCAAAAGGACTTCCCGGTAATCAGCGGTGCCTTGTTGTTGTGTGGTTTGGTTTCCATATTATCATTTTATCTGACCGACCTGCTGAATTCATCAGCCGGGTTTGATTCCGCGAAAGATCAGGTATGAACGCGTTTAGGCAAGGACTTTATAAGATGAACAAGATAGGCTGGCCGGCCTGGGTGCTGCTTGTATATATGGGGCTGGTTGTACTAACACCTCTACTGGCAAATGAGAAAAAACTTATACGCATTTGTGAAGGGAAATGGAGCTTCCCCTTTTTAGCCTCAGCCCGGGAGTATGCAGAGCCGGAGGTATGCAAAGACGGCGAACTTGGTTTGGCCGCCCCCGTTCCATACAGCCCGGGCTCCAGTGATACCATGAACATGCAGTTTTGCAGTCCCTTTGAGAAGCAATTGTTTTCGCGTAATGGAAAAGTGGTGGATATGCCCATGCGCTACCGGCATTGGCTGGGTACCGACATGCAGGGCAGCGATTTACTGGCCGATTTACTCTATGGCAGCAGGATATCTTTGTTTGTTTCTGTTCTGGCGGCCCTTGTGTCCTGGCTGCTGGGGGCTGTTTTAGGCTTCCTGGCTGCCTGGTTTGGTCCGGGTTCACGGAAGGTGTCTTTAAAAATTATTCTACCCCTGCTGTTGGGTGGCCTTTTGTTATGGCATGTATTAAACAATTTTTACAATGAGTCTGCCTTTTATACAGCGATTCTGTTCGCCGTTCTGCTGACGGTACTTGCTTTTATTGTGTCTCTGAATTTTATACACTGGCGCTGGGTTTCCGGATCAATATCCATTCCTCTTGACACCGCCTTTCTGCGAATAGCCGAACTTTTCAGTGCCATTCCAAGGGTGGTGCTTGTTTTGGCGCTGTCGGCTGTTTTTGAACCATCGATTTGGTCCGTGGTCGTGGTCTTGTCCCTTTCTGGTTGGGTGGATATGGGCAGGTTGATTCGGGCAGAAGTTTCGGGATTGAAGGAGCGTTCATACATTGAAGCGGCACGGCTGAGCGGTTACCGCGGATTCAGACTATTTACGAAACAGATGCTGCCGAATATCTGGCCTTCCTCACTGGTCATTTTGCTTTATTCAGTGGCCGGAAACATGGCCATAGAGGCCAGTCTGAGTTTTATGGGCTTTGGTTTACCGCCGCAGATAAAAACAATAGGCAGCATCGTTGCCGACGCTAAAATTTATTATGAAGCCTGGTGGCTGGTGGTTTTTCCGGGCTTGTGGTTGAGTCTGCTGATTTTCTCCCTTTTTGAATTTTCAAGAAGGTACCGCCGGCTTGCTCCAGACTGAATAAAGGGTGATAATTATCAGTTTTCCCCATGCGCTGTATCATCTCTGATCAGCCGCCGATTGTATTGATTTGCATCAAGGCCTACATCTCTCATTTAGAGCGTTGTCTTGTTTTTCTCACAGTGAATCAAATGAATATAGTTTAATGATTTCGGATAAATCCCTGTCACAGATTGTCATCGAGCAGCCTGCCGCCGCCGCTGTATTTGATATGTTTAACCTGGATTATTGTGGCGATGGCATTCAAACCATTGCCGAAGCCTGCAAGGGCGATCTGGCACAGGCCGGTTTAATCGCAGCAAGGGTTGACGAGGCCGTGATGAATGGTGCCTTCCTGAATATGAATTTTAAAGTGAAAGACCTTTCACTGTCGGCCTTGTGTTCCTACTTTGTGGAAAAGCACCATGGAACCATTCGTTCCGTATTGCCTTCCCTGCTGGTTCAGGCCATGAAGGTGACGGAAAAGCATAAGATTCGTCACCCGGAGTTGATGGA
The DNA here is from genome assembly GCA_016788185.1 of Bacteroidia bacterium. Taxonomy (GTDB): domain Bacteria; phylum Bacteroidota; class Bacteroidia; order AKYH767-A; family OLB10; genus JAJTFW01. The sequence goes on from JAEUTF010000011.1 coordinate 5,395, forward strand.
AATCCGGGATTTATTGGTTAACTTAAAGGTCGAATTGGATCATCACATGATGAAGGAAGAGGAGATGGTTTATCCACGGATTAAAGTACTCGAAGAAATAGTATACGACGAGCAGGATGGGGGAGACTTTAACTACAGGATGTTGAAAGATCCCATAAAGGTCTTGCTGCGGGAGCATGAAAACAGTGTAGAGACATTCCGGAAAATAAAAGTGCTTAGCAATAATTTCAAAGTGCCGGATGATGCTTGTGACCTTTACAATTTATTCTATCAGAACTTGCTTGCTTTTCGGACTGATTTACGCCTGCATGTCCATCTTGAGAACAAATTGCTGTTTCCAAAGGTGAATGCCCTTCTTCGTGTATTTTCAGATGAAGTGATATAAACAAAATAATAAATCAGCTATGAAGTTTAAAACGATCATTGAACCTTTCAGGATTAAAATGGTTGAACCCATCGTCATTACAAGTGAGTCGCAGCGCATCGGTTTTCTGGAGAAGGCTCATTACAATCCTTTCCTGTTGTCGTCGGATGAAGTGATTATTGATTTTCTGACAGACAGTGGCACCTCGGCGATGAGCAAGCAACAATGGGCCGCGATGATGCTGGGTGATGAGTCTTATGCCGGAGCCTCCAGTTGGTTTAAACTGGAAAAGGCCATTCGTGATTTAACCGGGATGCCCTTTATCCTTCCAACCCATCAGGGTCGTGCTGCGGAACGTATCCTCTACGGGGTTTTAGGCGGAAAAGAAAAGGTCTTCATCAGCAACACGCATTTCGATACAACGCGGGCGAACATCGAGTATACCGGAGCAGAGGCCATTGATCTGCCGGTGTCGTCGGTGGCTGTAACAGATCATTTTAAAGGGAACCTTGATGTGGAACGTCTGAAAACGACAATCCTGGAAAAGGGAGCCCGGAATGTGGCCGCGGTGATCCTGACGGTTACCAATAACAGCGGAGGAGGGCAGCCTGTTTCCATGGCCAATGCC
>JAEUTF010000017.1 GCA_016788185.1 Bacteroidia bacterium
TCGTAGAAACCGCCTTTGTTGATCGCTTCGCTGCAAGCTGCGAGACGCAGCAGGCTTGCATAGGCACGACGGAGGTAACGCTGAGGTTCGGAAAGTTTGCCGCCATCGCAACGGCCTCTGTTGTACCATTTCTGATGCTCCGGGGCAGCACAGTAATCGAAAATGGAAGTACGGCCCCGTTCTCCCGCAAAGCCAACGTTAACATCAGCCGTCTCCCCTACTTCCTGTCCGAAGTAAAGCATCACAGGCCCCTTTGAGCAGGTGGCGCATACCACCATGGCCGGCCAGGCTGTCATGATCTCCCCGGTAAACTGCGAGGATGCCAATCGCAGTTCATCATGATTTTCCAGGAAGGAGAGCATCTTTTCGGAAAAATCCTCCACACTTTTTATACAGCGACTCAATTCATCGGCGGGCGTTTGGCCCCGAATAATTCCGCAAAGGGTATCGTAGAGCGACACCTTATCATAGAGGTAATCGAAATATCCTTTTTCGAGGTAGTGCCGGTACAAACCGGGCTTGTAAATTTCTCCGATAAAAATGCAGTCCGGAAACCTGGTTTTCACACATGGAATGATCCATTCCCAGAATTCGGCCGGTACCATCTCAGCCATGTCACAGCGGAAACCATCCACGCCCTTTTCGCACCAGTAGATCAGTATGTCGAGCAACTGCAGCCAGGTCCTGGGCAAAGGATCAAAATAACAATGGTGCGGCGGATGCGGATCGACACCAAAATTCAATTTTATGGTTTCGAACCAATCGTTGGAGGAGGGCTGACTGCTGTACACATCGTTGCCCGTCACTCTTGCCGGATGCTCCTGAAACCTGCTGCGCCCGGCCCTGAGTTTAGCGCCGCCCAGGGGCTGGTAATCCGCCGGTGGTGTGAAACCCTCTCCAGCGAGGTATAAAAAATTATTATCGGGCCGGAACATGACGGAAGGATCATCCTCTGCTCCGAAATCCGGCTGCCGGCCGGGATTTTTATCGGAAGCATAGGATCGTGCCACATGATTCGGAACGAAATCAATGATCGCCTTCAGGCCCGCGGCGTGCGTACGGTTTAACATGGCTTCAAACTCCTCCAAACGCTGATTCACCTGCACGGCGAGATCAGGATCCACATCGTAATAATCACGAACCGCATAGGGAGATCCGGCTCTTCCCTTTACGATAAACGGATCATCGGCCGGAATACCAGCCTCCGGATAGGCCGAAAGCGAAGAGTGCTCTAAAATACCGGTATACCAGATGTGCGTTACCCCCAACTCCTGTATCGCCGAAAGCACGCTTTCATCGATATCGATAAACTTTCCGCATCCGTTCTCGCGCAAAGTACCATAGGCCTTGTTTTTTGAAACTGCATTCGAGAAAACCCTTACCAGCAACTGGTAAATAATATGCTTGTGTGCAAGCGGTGCAAAGTGGTTTTTTTTCATGCGCTGAAGGCATGAAAATAGAATATTGAACCCGATAAACGTTCAGGGCCGGAAACGTTTATACACAGAAAATTGTTATTTCATCCTGCAGAAAGTCTCACACCCTGCAGGATCAGCTTCGTGGTAAATTGAATGTCGTCAAGCATTTCCACATCCTCACTTTCCTCTGATCCATGGCCCGAATAATCATCGGCCAGTGCAAGTGCAGGCCGGCGTGATACAGAAGCAATTTTCAACAATACCTCGGCCAGTCGCACCGATTCCGTTTTCCTGATTTCTCCTGTTACCACCCCTTCGTTGATGACATCCTGAAGGAGCGAACGTTCTTCGGCCCGGATGCTGTGCTGCAGCGTGAGGAAGATGGGCTCGATCCGTCTGACCAGGTTGAGCGTAAGGTCATGCAGATGCCGAAGCTTCCTGTAAAAACGGGCCCGCTCGGTCAGAAAGAAAACAATTTTAGGCTCCACGCCTTTCATGTTTTTAATTTTATTTCTGACCTCCTCGCGGAACCGGTGAGCCTCCGAGTAAATCACATCACAGAACAAATCCTCCTTGCTGCTGTAATAGTAGTACAGGGAGGCTTTGTTTAAACTTACCCGCCCTCCGATATCATCCAGTGTGGTTTTTTCGTATCCGTTACGAGAAAAGCACTCGGTGGCTGCGTGCAGAATCAACTGCTTTTTTTCTTCCCGTTTTTGCATGGTTTTGACTTGTATTTAACAAAGTTACCAGCCCCTTTCGGGCTGCCTATTTAAACTTTCCGAGCTCAGAATTTGAACTTCTGAACGGGCATAATCAGGTACTGAACGGGAATTCAGGGTATAAATTTTGCATTTACCCATTTTTTTTAGCCGTTCGCCAATAAATATAACGATTTAACCCTATAAAAAGAAGGTGTTGGCCCAATCAGATTCACCCGGAATGGATTGAACAATAAAATTGCAAAATATTGAATTTTAATATCTTAAATAAATTAAAAAGAACACCAGGGAAGTAAAAAAGGATCCATTACTTCAAAATTGCCACCTTCCGGGCCGTCTAAAACCATGATTTTTTTCTACTCCGGCTACTGCTGCCCAGGCCAAGTACCCCCAACAATCCACGGGTCACCTCCCTGGCCACAGTGCGGGCGATCTGCCTTCCGACATTGCTGTCAAGCGCCTCACCAATCACCGACCCCTCCTCTTTCCCTTCCTCTTTGTCCGTCGTCTTTTTATCAGACTCCTTTTCCCCTGATGGTGCTGAGGAGGAATGTAATTTCCCCTGCAGCATTTCATACGCGCTTTCCCGATCCACGACTTTGTTGTACCTGGCGGCCAGTTTTGAATGGGCAATCAGGGTATCCTGCTCTTCCTGGCTGAGTACATCCATCCGCGAGGCGGGTGCACACATGCAGGTGTGAACCAGTGGGCTTGGCGTTCCCTTCTCCGTAAGGGCCGTCACCAGCGCCTCGCCGATACCGAGTTCCGTGATCAGGGATGCCACTTTATAAAACGGGGTGTCCGGATAATTTTCAGAAACCAGCTTGATGGCTTTACGATCGTTGGCGGTAAAGGCCCGCAGGGCATGCTGTATTTTCAGACCCAACTGGCCCAGCACAGGTGCAGGAATATCCACCGGCGACTGTGTACAGAAGATGATCCCCACTCCCTTCGACCGGATCAGTTTGATGATGGACTCCAGCTGATCCAACAGCGCTTTACTGGCTTCCTTGAAGATCAGGTGGGCTTCATCAATGAAGAGCACGAGCTTGGGTTGCTCCATATCCCCCTCTTCGGGAAACTGCTGGTAAATCTCGGCCAGCAGGCAGAGCATAAACGTTGAAAACAACTTGGGTTTATCCTGCAGGTCGGAAAGCCTAACGATATGCATATACCCCTTTCCGGAATCATCCATCCTCAGCAGATCGTTCACATCAAAGGAAAGTTCTCCGAAAAAAAGATCCGCCGACTGCTCCTCCACTTCGATGATTTTCCGAAGGATGGTGGATGCCGACGCGGTGGAGATCGCACCGTATTCCTTCTTCACCTCGTCCTTTCCTTCGTTGGTACAATACTGCAACACCTTTTTAAAATCCTTAAGGTCCAGCAAGGGCAATTCACGGTCGTCGGCATATTTAAAGATCAGTGAGACCACACCCGATTGTGTATCGTTCAGGCCCAGCACCTTGGAGAACAAGACCGGTCCGAACTCGGATACCGTGGCCCTCAACCTCAGCCCTTTCTCGCCTGAAAGACTCATCAGTTCACAGGGGAAGGCAGCCGGCTTCCATTCAATTCCCAGTTTGGTATGCCGCTCCCTGATCCTGTCGTTCGCCTCTCCGGGCATGGCGAGCCCGCTCAGATCGCCTTTGATATCCATCAGCATCACGGAAACACCCTGCGAAGAAAGGCCTTCGGCCAGCACCTGCAAGGTTTTGGTCTTCCCGGTTCCCGTAGCGCCGGCAATCAGGCCATGACGGTTGAGCGTTGACAAGGGAATTTTAACAGGCGCCTGCGACAATACGTTGCTTTCAAAAACCGCTGCCCCGAGGGTGATGGTATTTCCTTTTGATGAATAGCCCTGCTGAATGGCCGGAATAAAAGAGTCGGGTACGGACATGATGGTGTTGATTGAGCTACAAAAATAAGCAAGGCATTCAATACCCGGACGGAATCGTACTAAGCCGGGGTGAATTGAATATTTATCTTAAAAACCTGCAGAGACAACTCTTTACGGCTCTACAAAGACCGCCATTCTGAAGTCAAGCGGATGCAAATCCTTTAGCAAAGCAGCAATAAAGTCATGTCCATAACGAGCCATGTACGCACTGCAGTTGAGGATCCGCTCCTGAGGCTGCTCCTCCGGATTGACCTTGTCAGTAAGCGTGCGAAGCTGATTCAGCACCACTTCATGCTTTCTCTTCAGCGCGGCCGTTCCCTTCTTTGACAGGGTTTCCAGTCCGTTCAAAGCCTTTTGCAGCTCCGCCTGAATGCTTGCCGTCAGCGTGGGATCCAGGCGATTCATCCGGTCCATCAGGGGCTGGTACACTTCCTGCAAGGCCAATCTCACCTTTTCTATATCCGGTCCAATATCTTCCTGTTGCTGCAGCCACTGGCCTGCCAGATCCTGGTATGGACGCAATACATCGCGCGGTTCAAAGCCCTGCCCGAGAAATTTTTCAAAGGGTTTGGACGCGATGATCAGGGCATTGTTCCGCGGAACCAACATCGGGTACGGGATATGATAATGATCAAAAAGATCTTTCAACTGAAGCCAGTAAGCCAGCTCTCCAGGACCTCCTACATAGGCCAGATTGGGTAAAACAGACTCCTGGTAAAGGGGGCGCAACACCACATTCGGACTGAACCGCTCCGGAAACTTCTCGGCTACCTCAAGCATCAGTTCCCGGGTAAAATTCAAATCGGTGTTGAGCACCCGGTAATGCCCCTGCTCATCTCTGACGATGCGCTCGCGCAGGTCTCCTTCCAGATAAAACAGGTTCAACTCACGGGGCGTTACCTGCGTCTTGTAAAAATGACCGAGGCGTGCACTGGTTTCGGTAACGATGTCGTGCGCCGACTGCAGGCTGAGCTCTTCCCGGATGACCGGCATAAAGAGTCGTTTCAATGCAGGCTGGTCCGCATCGAGAACCACCAGACCCTGCCCCGCAAAAAGACTGAGCACCAGATCACGCGTTGCTTCTGAAAGTGAACGGTTGGCAGCATAGGCATCCGACAGGATCTTCAGCCAGTCCGGGGCATGGGCTTCGTTGCCCGTCAGCTCCTTCAACTCTTCCAGCACGAGCTGAATGTCCGAGGTTGAAAATCGGCCTACGGCACCCCGCTGACTGGTTTTCCATTCCAGTTTACGCCCGTTCACATATAAATGGTTGATCTCTTCCGCGTCATGATCTTCGCTGGCCATCCAATAAACAGGAACATACTCATTGGCCGGCCAGGCTTCTTTCAGCCGGCGGCACAGGTTAATCGTTGTAATGATTTTATAGAGGAAATACAGCGGACCCGTGGCCAGACACAGCTGATGCCCGGTGGTGACCGTAAACGTATTCTCCTTCTTCAATGCATCGATATTCGCTTTCAAGGTTGGGTATTCACCCAGCCAGGCGGCATGTTGCTCCAGGAGCACCTCCGCCAGAAGTTCTCTGTTCAGACTCTTCCTGCTTCTCTCCGAGATCACTTCCGGAAAGGCTTGCATGGAGGGAAGGTGTTGATAGAAGGGCCTCAGTTGCGGATTACCTTCCATGTAATCCATCATCAGACGGCCATAAAATGCGGTTTCGGAAAGCGGTATGTGCTGAACGTTCATCAGGGAGGAGCTTAACCGGCCAATTCGCCGTACAAGTCAAATGCGGCGGTGGAAGTGATCCGTACTTTGGCAAAATCACCCGTACGGATGTACGTATCT
>JAEUTF010000019.1 GCA_016788185.1 Bacteroidia bacterium
CTCCGGCTGTACAACCTAGGCTTAAATTCCTTATTTTTGCGCACTTATTATGGGACAATTTCCTGAATACAAATCTTTGAACCTGCCCGGCATTGCCGAGTCTGTCTTGCAGCGCTGGCAGGAGCGGCGCATCTTTGAACGTTCGGTGGAAGAACGTGAAGGACGTCCTTCTTTTACTTTTTACGAAGGTCCGCCTTCCGCCAACGGACTTCCCGGCATTCACCATGTGATGTCACGGTCGATCAAGGATATTTTCTGCCGCTATAAAACACAGAAAGGCTTTCAGGTAAAAAGAAAGGGCGGCTGGGACACCCATGGTCTGCCGATCGAGATCAGTGTGGAGAAAACCCTGGGCATCACCAAGGAAGACATTGGTGATAAAATTTCCATTGAAGATTACAACAAGGCCTGCCGCAGGGAGGTGATGAAGTATAAATCGGTATGGGACGATCTGACCCGTAAAATGGGCTATTGGGTCGACCTGGAACATCCCTACATCACTTTTGAGAATTCCTACATCGAAACCTGCTGGTACCTGCTGAAAGAACTGCACCGGAAAAACCTGCTTTACAAGGGCTATACGATCCAGCCTTTCTCTCCCGCCGCGGGAACCGGGCTCAGTTCGCACGAACTCAACCAGCCCGGAACCTACAAACTGGTCAAAGACACCACCGTCGTGGCGCAGTTCAAGGCCATACGGGATGCGCGGAGTGAAAAACTCTTCAGCGCCACCGATGCCCCGGTCTATTTCCTGGCCTGGACCACCACCCCCTGGACGCTGCCCAGTAACGCGGCGCTGGCCGTGGGAGCGCAGATTAGTTATGTGCTGGTGCGCACCTTCAACCCTTACACCTTTGAGCCGGTGAGTGTGGTACTGGCCAAAGATCTTTTGGGAAAATATTTCAGCGTGAAGAACGCGGAGCTGCCACTGGAGGAGTATCAGCCCGGCAATAAAATCATACCCTTCCTGGTGGAGCTGGAGTTCGGTGGCGAGGCCCTGCAGGACATGCGCTTCGAGCAACTGCTGCCCTATGTGCAGCCCGCGGGCGATGCCTTCCGGGTGATCACCGGAGATTTTGTCAGCACCGAAGACGGAACGGGCATAGTACACATCGCCCCGACCTTCGGAGCGGACGACTTCCGCGTGGCCAGGCAGCACGGCATTCCCGCCATCCTGGTGGAGGATGAAAACGGTAAGCCCATGCCGTTAGTGGACCGCCGCGGCCGCTTCGTGAAAGAAGTCAGCGACTTCCCGCTTGAATACGTGAAAGAGGAATACCTCAGTGAATCCGAGAAGGAGGCCGCCCGGCAGGCGCAGGGACGCGACAAGTACCTGAGTGTCGACGAGCGCATCGCCATCCGCCTCAAGCAGGAGAACAGAGCCTTTAAAGTCGAAAAATACGAACACAGTTACCCGCACTGCTGGAGAACGGACAAGCCCATCCTGTATTACCCCCTGGATTCCTGGTTTATCCGCACCACAGCCTGCAAGGAACGCATGATTGAGCTCAACAAAACGATTAACTGGAAACCGGAAAGCACCGGTACCGGCCGTTTTGGAAACTGGCTCGAAAACCTGGTCGACTGGAACCTCAGCCGTTCCAGGTACTGGGGCATCCCGCTGCCGATCTGGCGCAGTGAAGATGGGGAGGAGAAGTGCATTGGCTCGGTGGAGGAACTCTACACCGAACTGAAACAATCGGTAGCCGCCGGCCTCATGTCGGCCACCGCCCTCGAGCACCTTGATCCGACGAAGGCCGATTTCGACCTGCACCGGCCCTATGTGGACCATGCCGTGCTGGTTTCATCCTCCGGCAAAGCCATGTACCGTGAGCCCGACCTGATCGATGTATGGTTCGATTCGGGCGCGATGCCTTATGCGCAGTGGAACTATCCGTTCAGCAGGAATAGCCTGGATCAGGTTTTCCCGGCGGATTTCATCGCGGAAGGTGTGGATCAGACCCGTGGCTGGTTCTTTACCCTGCACGCCATCGCGGTGATGCTCTTTGATTCGGTGGCCTTCAAAAATGTGGTTTCGAACGGACTGGTGCTCGACAAAAACGGCAACAAGATGTCGAAGCGCCTGGGCAATGCCGCCGACCCCTTTACCACACTCGACACCTACGGGGCGGACGCCACCCGCTGGTACATGATCAGCAATGCGCAGCCCTGGGACAATCTCAAGTTCAACCTCGAAGGGATCGGCGAAGTGCAGCGGAAGTTCTTCGGCACGCTTTACAATACCTATAATTTCTTCGCGCTCTATGCCAACATCGACGGCTTTGCCTACGAGGATTCCGATATCCCCGTGCGCGAGCGCAGTGAACTCGACCGCTGGATCCTCTCGCTGCTGAACTCCCTGGTGAAGGAAGTGGATGCCTGTTATGCAGAGTATGAGCCTACCCGGGCCGCCCGCGTCATTCAGGATTTCGTTACGGAACACCTCAGCAACTGGTATGTGCGCCTCAGCCGGCGCCGTTTCTGGAAAGGGGAATACAGCGACGACAAGAAAGCCGCCTACCAGACGCTTTACACCTGCCTCGATACCATCGCCAGGCTGATGGCCCCCATCGCGCCCTTCTTCGCCGACCATTTGTATGCGGATCTCAACGGCAACAGCCACAAAGACCCCAACGAATCGGTGCACCTTGCTGCTTTCCCGGTGGCTGATGAAAGCCTGATCGACCGGGAACTGGAAGAACGCATGCAGCTCGCCCAGGATATCAGTTCCATGACACTCAGCCTGCGCAAGAAAGTAAACATCAAGGTGCGGCAACCCCTCCAGAAAATCCTCTTGCCGGTAACGGATCCCAGGTTCCGAACCAGGGTCATGTCGGTGGAGGAACTCATCCGTGCGGAAGTCAACGTAGAGGAGATACAGTTCCTGGAGGGCGAAGCCAATATCCTCGTGAAGAAGCTGAAGCCCAATTTCAAGGCGTTGGGTCCCAAGGTGGGCGGGCTCATGAAACAGCTAACGGTACGAATATCCGAAATCACACAGGAGGAGATCGCCTATCTTGAGCAGAACGGCCTGCTGCCGCTGCGGCTCGGCGAAGTGCTCTTCGACCTGCTTTTGGAGGATGTGGAAATCCTCAGCGAGGATATTCCCGGCTGGCAGGTGGCCAGTCAGGGCCGGCTTACGGTAGCCCTCGATGTGACCCTCAGCGATGAACTCAGGGACAAAGGACTGGCCCGTGAGCTGGTCAACCGCATTCAGAACATACGGAAGGACAAGGGTTTTGAAGTGACCGACAGGATCCTTGTCAGAATTAAAGGCCCCGAGGCCATTCAGCGTTCAGTAAAGAACAATTTCGACTATATTCGCAGCGAAATTTTAGCCACTCAACTGGAGGTGGTGGATCAGCTTGACGGACAGGATATCATTTCCGTCGATGTAGGTGAAGAACTCCAGGTATTAACATCTGTAAATAAATACCCCAATGGCCACTAAAAAACCTGTTTCAAAATCAAAAAAAGCACCGGCTAAAAAGGCAGTGAAGAAAGTTGCTGCCCGCAAGCCGGCCGCAAAAAAACCGGCTGCCAAGAAAGCGGCTCCGGCTAAAAAAGCGGCTCCGGCGAAGAAGTCGGCAGCCAAGAAGGCTGTGGCCAGGAAGATCGTGAAGAAAGCGAGTCCGAAGAAGGCCGTGAAGCCAGCCAAGGCGGCCAGCAAAAAGCCTGTAGTAAAATCGCCAAAAGCAAACGCCAAGGCCGCTCCGAAGGCAGCCCCCAAAGCCACGAAAGCTATGGCCGCGAAAAACGTTAAAGCCGGCGCCAGGCCGGTAGCCAAAGTACAGCCCGCCCCCAAAGCGGCGGTCAGGCCGGCTCCTGCTCCCAAAGCAGTGACAAAGCCCGCTCCTGCTCCCAAAGCAGCCGCCAGGCCTGTTCCTGCCCCTAAGCCATTCGTTGCTCCTGCCATCGCACAATCAGTGAAAGAGACCATGATAGAAAAAGAAACGGCAAAAACCATTACCACACAACGTTACAGTGATGCAGAACTTCAGGAGTTCAAGGTGCTGATCGTTAAAAAACTCGAGGAAGCCCGTGAAGAACTGATCAACCTGCAGGCGCAGATCATCAATGCGAATGAAAACGGCACCGACGATACCGGTGCTTCCTTCAAGATGCTGGAAGATGGTTCTGAAACACTGGCCAAAGAAGAGGCGGCCAACCTGGCTGCCCGGCAGAAGAAATTCATTGAACAGCTGGAGGCGGCTCTGGTACGGATCGAAAACAAGACCTACGGAATCTGCCGCATCACCGGGAAACTCATCCCGAAGGAGCGCCTGCGTGCCGTGCCCCATACCACGCAAAGCATGGAAGCCAAGCTGAAGCAATACAAGGACTAAGTGAATGCAGGGCCAGGCCTGCGCGGGCCGCTCTCAGCATCCATCCACTCCTCCTGCATTTATCAAAAGCGAAGCTTGCAGCCCACACTGCAGGCTTCCTTTATTATAACCTGAATCATTCCTTTGAAACGACCGCTCCTCCTCATCTTCTTCGTGCTGCTGGCCGATCAGCTGCTAAAAATCTGGATCAAGACGAATATGTACCTGGGACAGGAGTATCAGATTGCCCCCTGGTTCATCATTCACTTTACGGAAAACAACGGCATGGCTTTCGGGCTGGAATTCGGCGGGAGTTATGGTAAATTGTTTCTGAGCGTGTTCAGGATTCTCTTTGTGAGTGGCATGGCCTGGTTCTTATGGACCCTGGTGAGAGACAAAGCCAGCAGCCTCTATGTGACCGTGGTATCACTCGTCTTTGCCGGCGCCGTGGGAAACATTATTGATTCGGTGTTTTATGGAATGCTGTTTTCATCCAGCGAGTACGGTGGCATTGCTGAAATGTTCCCGCCCGAAGGAGGGTATGCCGGCTTTCTGCACGGAAAGGTGGTGGATATGTTTTACTTCCCGATCATCAGCGGCCACTTCCCGGAATGGTTTCCGCTCTGGGGGGGTGAGAGTTTTCTCTTCTTCCGCCCGGTATTCAACATCGCCGATGCTTCCATCAGTTGCGGGGTCATCCTCTGGATGTTGTTTCAGAAAAGGATTTATCCGGAAACGGGTACGAAGCAGCCCGGGGAGCATCCCGTGAACGGGCAGGGGAATGAAGCCGGCGCGGAAATCTGAGGGCCTTTCGTTTTCCTGTGCTTCGTGTTATACCCTGGCCGTGGATCTGTCGGGCAACCTGCCGGGTAAGGTGCAACTTTCAGGATAGACCGTTCATCCGGCCTCCCGTAACTTCGCAAGGAGGGAAAAGCATCCGCTTCACTTCAGCAGCGCCGCCTGCATCAGTCCCTGTTGATCCAGTATCGTGATTTTTTTGCCGTGCAATTCTATCAAATGTTCTTCTTTTAGAATGGCCAGGTTACGGATCAGCGTTTCCGTGGCGGTACCCACCAGGTTCGATAAATCTATCCTCGACAATGACAAGCGAATGGTTTTATTGTCCGCTTCAAAACCGTATTTTTCCTTGATGAGCAGGATGATTTCAGCGAGCCGCGCTTTAACAGGTTTGTACGCCATGCTGGTCATCTGCTGCTCCTTCTGGCTGATCTCCATCGACATGACTTTGGTGAGTTCCTGGTAGATGCTGGTGTTGTGTTTCATCATTTCATAAAACAGATCTTTCGGGATGTAGCAGAGCGAAGCATCTTCCAGCACCTCTGCCGACACCGCATAGCCGGAGGAACGCAAGAGGGCTTTGTATCCGATTACATCGCCGGGCCCCGTCATACGGGTGATCTGATCCTGGCCTTGTCCGGAGGATTTGTAAATTTTTACTTTTCCGCTTTCCACCACCCACAGGCCGGAGGGTATGCTTCCTTCATGAAAAATGATTTCACCTTTTTTGTAATGATACCGGATCTTCCCTGTGTTCAGGTTGTAGGCATCGTGATCGCGTATCTCACAAAAAATCGTATGATTTCGAAGGCCGCAATCCAGACAGCTCTTGTGGAGGTTGTTTCTTTTCATGATGTTTCAAATTTGACAGGCAGCTAAATGCTTAGGATTTTTATGGTAACGTCAAGATACTCAGGCTAAATTAAGACATGAATCTCTTGAATTTACCATCCATGACGAGGATCATTTTTTATTGAGGATAAAACACCATTTTTGTGGCAGGAATTAATTATTCCTGATAAAGATCAAAGCAGAACGGGTTCTGCATCCGGCTCCGGCAGCCTCCGGATGGTGAAGGGGGCCTTTCCGCGGCGGGATAACGAAGAGCGATGAAAGAAGATATAGCCGATAAGAAAGACATTGAAAACCTGGATGACATCCGTTGGATGGTGGATGCCTTTTATGAAAAGATCCGGCACGACGATCTGCTGGGCGTGATTTTCAACAGCATCATCAACGATCGCTGGCCGGAACACCTGGAGAAGATGTACCGCTTCTGGCAAACCCTGCTGCTGAAGGAGAAGACCTATACCGGGCAGCCATTTCCCCCGCACCAGTACATGAAAATCGGCCCCATGCATTTTGAGCGCTGGCTGACTTTGTTTGAAGCCACGGTGCATGAAAGATTCAGCGGGGCAGTGGCGGAAGAGGCCCTGATGCGGGCGCGCAGCATCGCCACCATCTTCAATGCCAAGATCAACGGCTATTCCTGACCGTTACACCCACCTCTTAGCCAGGTACCCTGGCCCTGTCTGCACAGGGCATTGGACATTAGTTGACGGTTGGTCTTAAACCGTCAGGACCGCATCTTCTTCCAGGATGGACGTTTCATAGTAGTGCAATCCGGCCCGGAGCCGCTCTAATTCGCCCGCATTTTGATGGCGGATAAAGGGCAGGATGTTACCGTAGTAGCGGATGCCCTGAAGCAGATTGTTGCGGAAGTTGCCGAGGTATTGCAGCTCTTTCTGCGTTTTGTTTTCCCGGTCTCTTTTTTCCGCATAATAATCGAAATAGAGTTTCAGCTCGTTGAGAAACAGGTGCGGCCTGTCGGAGGCGATCACGGAACATTTGCCGTAAATGTGCCCCGTCATTTCTTCAAAGCTGAGCACCCTTTTAAAGTAGGCCATGTTGGGCCCGGGGCAGATGCTCACGGCGCCAAGCCGGTGCGGCGGAGTCACCTGGTTTTTCAGTAGCGCGGAAACCGCGAGGCCTTCACAGAGGCACTCCTTTTCGAGCAGTTGTTCCACTTCCGGCGAAGGCGCCTGCCGGCTGGCGGGAGAATAGCCGATTTCATCCAGCTTTAATTTCTGGTACTCGCGCGAGGCGGTGCAGACCGGTACTTCGCTGTATTCGGTGTTGGAGGCCAGGAATTTTTTGTAGCAGGGGCTTCCCGGCCGCTCATTGCCGATGCGCTGTTGCCGCAGTGCATTGGAGGAGGAAGGGCGGAAATTGTTGAAGGGAACGCCCAGAGGCGAGGCGTGACTCAGGTAAAAATCGCCGGGAGCAGCCTTGCACATCTTATCCATCGTATCTTCATCCACGTTAGTGCATTCCGGAACCAGCAGGAAGGGGCTTCCCCAGCCGGTGAAGGTCAGGCCGTAGAATTCACGGAGAAAGCGGTCTTCGTCGTGGGTGCCAATGCCGCCCTGTGCGCTGTAAATGACCGGGAATTCGAAGGAGGCACAGGTCAGGCCCATGCGGTCCCAGGCCGAAAGGCATTCGCGGATCAGTTCAAGCCTTAGTTTCTCCTTTTGAATTTTGAATTCCTCCAGGATGGGTCCCATCAGGAGACCCTCGGTGGGAAAGGCGTGGCCCCCGCAATTCAGACCCGACTCGATCCTGAATTCGGACACCCACAATCCTTTTTTGGCGAGGATCATGCCCTGTACGCGGGCCGAGCGATAATCGCTGACTTTCAGCGTGATTTTTTTGCGGATGTCGCCTTTGCTGTCGGGGAAGAAATCGCTGAACTGCGTGATGTAACTGAACAGGCGTGGATTGTAGCCGGCGGATATCACCAGCGAGGAACGCAGCTCGCTCTGTGCATAACCCCGCAGGGCGGACAGCGCATTGGAGTAGATCTCGGGCAGCAGGTTGTCATCCTTGTCATAAGCCGCTTTGTCCGCTTTGGCCATGATGTTTACATCAATGGAGCCGGTATGTAGTTGTTTCACCAGGGACTTTTTCAATTGCTCTTTCAGGGCAGAGTCCGGCAGGGCCATCATTTCCCTGTAGGTCTGATACAGCGGAGCATCGCCGGGCAATAGTTCGAAGTAACGGCATAAGGGAGAGCCGGGTGTGAAGGAAGATTCCCGTATGGCGGCAGTGCGTTGTTCAACGATGCGATGCAGGAGATTCAGGTAGGCGCAGATGCGTTTCGCCCGGAAGTCCTCTTCGTTTTTGTGAATGGGAAGATAGGTTTCACCGGCGGTGGCCGCGTGAACGGCACGCATCTGTTCAATCAGTTCATCGTCCATGATGGAGACGACGGAATTGATGCCATAGGGCGCCACTTTAATGGGAGTATCGATGGTAAAGCCAAGGCCCATCACCGGAATGTGAAAACTATGTTGTTGAATCGGAAGGGCCTTGTTCATAGAGAATGGTCGTGTAGATAGCGTTCAATGTTGAGTAAGAAAACACGCCCAAGCGTGAGACAGGTTTATTTCCCTTTCTTTTCAGAATGGGCTTTTCAGCAGGGACCGGCAAAGGTAGAGGGACCCGTGTAGAATAAAAATGATAATGGTCAGCTGTGCTCACGGGGCCTGCGAATGTTCAGCGTAGGATTTGATGAGCGTTAGCATGCAGCCTGCATCCGATGAATCGTATGCGAGAGAAAATGCTTCAGGTTAACTTGCTTTCGGGCAGCGATTCGTCAGGGCAGTGTCATAAGGATCTGAACGACTACACAACATCCGCTTTCATGACCTGTGTCATTTTTTCAGGAGACATCTGTTCGAATCTTTGCGGATTGAATAAACGGATCATCCGTTTTAATCCTTCCGAATCATGAAAGAAATACATTCAAAAGACAGTGTCGGTTCCGTTGTGGCAGCTGATTTCAAAACATCGGCCGTGTTCAACAGGCATGGCATTGATTTTTGCTGCGGGGGTATGCAAACCCTTGAGGAGGCCGCCGCGACGGCCGGTATCGACCCTGCGACCTTGATCAGCGAACTTGCAGTGGCCCTGAAGAGCCCGGACGAAAGCGCCGCTTACGATGAATGGCCGCTGGGCCGGCTGATCGCACACATTGAGTCCAGGCACCATCATTATGTTGAAACACACATCCCCGTCATCCAGGAGATGCTGGATAAGTTGTGCCGGGTACATGGCCATCGTCATCCCGAACTGCCTGAGGTGCGTGAGCATTTCGGTCAGGGCGCGGCACAGCTTCTGGAGCACATGAAGAAGGAGGAGAAGGTGCTCTTTCCGATGATCCGGAACATGCTGCTGGCGGCGGAAGAAGGCCGGGGCGCGGAATCACTGCCTTACAGCGTGAGCATGCCGATCCGGATGATGCGTCATGAACATGAAACCGAAGGCGCGCGCTTTGCCGGCATCGCCAACATCACCGGTAATTACACGGTGCCTGACGACGGATGTACCACCTACCGGGCCGCCTA
Source organism: Bacteroidia bacterium (assembly GCA_016788185.1). Classification (GTDB taxonomy): domain Bacteria; phylum Bacteroidota; class Bacteroidia; order AKYH767-A; family OLB10; genus JAJTFW01. The sequence continues at coordinate 9,530 of JAEUTF010000019.1, forward strand.
TGCGCTTTTGAAGGAGTTTGAATCGGATCTTCACCGGCACATCCATCTTGAAAACAACATCCTTTTTCCCAAAGCCATGGAGATGGAGTGCGGATCCGCGGTCTGAGTCCGGCCGCTTGCCCAGCGCTTTATTCCGCGGTGAGGGCGTGAAAGCGATCCGATGCCGGCCTTCGTCTTTCACCTGATTTCGCCCTTCGCTTTCATCAGGCGCCGGGCTTCGGTCTGCACTTCCCCGGTGCTGATGCGGAGGATGCAGGGGTTTTCCGGGTATTTGCAGTGAACCTGGTCGCAGGGGTTGCATTCCAGGATGTGATGCAGGAAGCCGGCATTGGCCTGGCGGGGATGAAAGATCGGGTCGCCGGGACCGTAGAGTCCCAGCGCGGGTGTTCCCATGGTGGCGGCGATGTGCAGAGGACCGCTGTCGTTGCCCAGAAAGAAATCGGCTTTTTCACAGAGGGCTGCGAAGGTGAGCAGCTTGACTTTGCCGGCTGCGACCTTCAGCGGGAAATCCAGCATTTTCTGCAGTTGTACGGAATCCGCGGCATCCTGCTGATCGCCGGCCAGGATACAGTCCAGTCCGAATTCGCTGTGCAGGTGTTTCATGATGACCGCCACCCGTTCGAGGGGCCATTTTTTGAGGATGCGCCGCGCCCCGGTATGAAACAGGGCGTATCGGCCGATGTTCCGTTCGCGGAGGAAATCAGCTGCCTGCTGCCGCTCACTATCGCTGATGTATAGCCGCGGTTCCAGCAGTTTGTGACGTTCATCCACCAGCACCTTCAGGATCTGCCAGTTCGTTTCCGCTTCCTGCGGATGCTGTCCGGATTGACGGTTCCGGTAGCGTACCGTGCCGCGGTCGAGGCGGTAAAGGGGCCACCGGCGCAGCGCCAGCAGGGTAGAGGCTACCGTGCCCCTGAGGTCGATGATCAGGTCAAATTGCTGCCGGGCATCCGGGTATTGGCTGATCGCCTGGTCCACATCCGGACAATGCTGCAGCAGATCAAGCCCGAAAGGGCGGCATAAAACCGTGATACGGGCTGCCGGAAATTGCTTTCTGAGCATCGCATAGACCGGTAGCGTGTAAATGAAATCGCCGATTTCGTCCTCCTTGATGCAAAGAATATTATTGAAATTCAGTGATTTGGGATCTTTCCCCCGGTTGATGAGCGCAGACAGGGCCATGGAGGAGAGGTAAACTCCCCGGTCCAGCCACTTCTTCGCGGTCATCGATTTTTCCACGGGCGCAATGTTAACGATTCTGCAGGAGCAATTTATTCATTTGCTTGCAATACCGGGGATTCTTGCTATATTTGCAGTGCGTAGAAAGAGGGGACCAGAGTCCCCTCTTTTATTTCAAATGACTGAAAAAGAGAACATAAAGACGCTCGTGGAATCCTTCCTGGCAGGAACAGAATGCTTCCTGGTGGACGTGAAATTATCGCCCGGGAAACTCGCTGTTTTCATTGATAAGCCCAGTGGCGTGACCCTGGATGAATGCAGCGCGCTGACCCGAAAGCTCCTGGATCATTACGAGGACAGTCCTTTCCTCGAAAGCCACGAAGTGGAGGTGGGCAGTCCGGGCATGGAGTCGCCCCTGGTGGTGCCGCAACAGTACCAGCGGCGGCTGGGCCGGGAACTCCGGGTGCTCTCCAACACCGGACAGGAGATGAAAGGGGTGCTGGAAGAAGTACTTCCCGACGGCATCGCGCTGAAGGAAACCGTATCAAGAAAGGAGAACAAGAAGAAAATAATTTCCGAAGTGCTGCACAGGATCGCCTTTGCAGATATCAAAGAAGCCAAATTGATCATTAACTATAAATTCAAATAAGTCCAATGGACCATCAGGTATTAATTGAATCCTTCTCGGAGTTCAAAGAGGTAAAGAATATCGACAGGGCTACGATGATGAGTATCCTTGAAGATGTGATTAAGTCAACGCTGAGAAAGAAGTACGGCACTTCTGATAATTTCGATGTGATCATCAACATCGACAAGGGTGACCTTGAGATTTATCGTAACCGTACCATTGTAGAAGACGGGATGGTGGAAGACGAAGCCACGCAGATCGCGTATTCGGATGCCATCAGGATAGAGCCGGATTTTGAAGTAGGGGAGGACCTCACCGAGTCGGTTCGTCTCGGCGATTTCGGACGTCGTGCCGTGTTGGCGCTCCGCCAGAATCTGGTATCCCGGATTTCCGAACTTGAAAAGGACGGTATTTACCGTAAATACAAAGACCGCGTCGGGGAGATTCTCACCGGCGAGGTGTACCAGATATGGAAAAAGGAAATACTGGTGCTTGACGACGAAGGTAACGAACTCGTCTTGCCGAAGGCCGAGACCATTCCCGCCGATTTCTTCAAGAAGGGCGATGCCGTGCGGGCCGTGGTGCTCCGCGTGGAGATGATCAACGCCAGCCCGAAGATCATCCTCTCCCGCACCTCACCGGTATTCCTCGAACGTCTGTTTGAGCAGGAAGTGCCCGAAGTATTCGACGGGCTGATCACCATCAAGAACATCGTACGGGAGCCGGGTGAACGCGCCAAGGTGGCCGTGGAAAGCTACGACGATCGCATTGATCCGGTGGGCGCCTGTGTGGGGATGAAAGGTTCCCGTATCCATGGCATCGTGCGTGAGCTGCGAAACGAAAACATTGACGTGATCAATTTCACCACCAATCTCCAGTTGTATATCACCCGTGCACTCAGCCCGGCCAAGATCACGTCCATCAAGATTGACGATGAAACCAAGCGCGCTTCCGTATTCATGAAGCCCGACCAGGTATCGCTCGCCATCGGAAAGGGCGGACACAACATCAAACTGGCGGGTCGCCTGACCGGCTATGAAATCGATGTTTACCGTGATACGGAAGACGAAGACGAAGACGTGGATCTGGATGAATTCAACGATGAGATCGATACCTGGATCATCGATGAACTGAAGGCCATCGGCTGCGATACCGCGAAGTCGGTACTCGCCCTCGGTGTGGAAGACCTGGTGAAGCGCACCGACCTGGAGGAGGAGACCATCCGCGAGGTGGTCAGAATTCTGCGCTCGGAGTTCGAGTAAGTTTTTGCCCTTGTATCCTTGTAGTGAAGAGTATCAAGTAGAATTATAAAATACCCAGTACCCCCTGAAAAGGGAATAACCGATAAAGAGCTTAGATGTCTGAAGAAAAAACATTGCGCCTCATTAAAGTCGCCAAAGAATTTAACGTTGGTCTGCAGCACGTAGTTGAATACCTCGAGTCGAAAGGCGTGAAGGTGGACAGCAGCCCCAACGCGAAAATTTCGATGGAGGTGTATACCATTTTGCAGGAAAAATACCAGCCCGATAAGCTGGCGAAACTGGATGCACAGGAGGTGACACGTGAGAAACTGAAGCGTGATACCGTAACCATCGAATCGAAGGGCGGCCCTTCCGATGCGCGTGAGGCGGAAGTGGAACTCGACAACGACGAGAACCTTAAGAAGAGCCTTGAAGAAATCAAGTTATCGGCTACCGGTACCAAGAAGAGCAGCACGAAAGCGAAGAAGGCGGAAGAGCCCGCTCCTGAGCCGGAAGTGATCAAGGCGAAGGCCGAGGTGGAGTCGCCGAAGATCCTGGGTAAGATCGACCTGGAGGCCTCTTCGAAGAAGAAGGCCGGCAAGAAGAAGGAAGAAACAAAAGCCGAAGAAGTTCCGGCTGCTGAAGAGAAGAAGAAATCCACGAAGAAGAAAGAAGAGGCTCCCGCGGAAGTGCCCGAAGCGAAAGAAGCCAAGCCTTCTAAACCAAAGAAAGAAAGCAAGCCTGTACGGGAAGAGAAGACCGGGGAAGAGCCGGTAGCGGAAGAGAAGACACCGGAGAAGAAGACCGAAGTGGTGGCCGAGAAGGAAGAGCCGAAAACTCCGCCTTCCCCCGAAGAGCCACCGGCACCCGCCGCACCTTCCGGACCCGAGCACATCAGTGTTCGTGTCGATAAACTGAGCGGCCCCAATATCCTCGGAAAAATCCAGCTTCCGGTCGATCAGCCCAAGAAAAAGCCTGTGGCTTCTTCCTCAGATTTTGAGGGAGACAAGAAAAAGCGGAAGCGCAAGGACAAAGGCGGTCCCACGGCTGCAGGCCCCGGCCAGCGCAGCGACCAGCGCCCGGGAGGTCCGGGTCAGCAGGGACGTGGTCCGGGTGGTCCCCAGCAGGGCCAGCGCCGTGACAACCGCCCCGGCGGACAAAACCGCAGGGGAGCGCCACCCAGCAACGCGCCGAAAGTAGAGCCTACCGATAAGGAAATTCAGGATCAGATCAAGGCCACCCTGGCCCGCCTGAGCGGTTCCGGAAAGTCGAGAGCTTCCAAGCTCCGCCGTGAGAAACGCGACCTGCACGCCCAGCGCCAGGAAGCCAAAGCGGAACAGGAATCAGAAAAAATAATTAAGGTGACCGAGTTCGTATCTGCGAACGAGTTAGCCAAGCTGATGAATGCACAGGTGAACCAGGTCATCAGCACCTGCATGAGCCTCGGTCTTTTCGTATCCATCAACCAGCGCCTCGACGCCGAAACCATCACCGTGGTGGCCGAAGAGTTCGGGTACAAGGTGGAATTCGTTTCCGCCGACGTGCAGGAGTCCATCACCGACGATACCGATGCCCCGGAGGATCTCCTCCCGCGTGCCCCGATTGTGACCGTGATGGGTCACGTAGACCACGGCAAAACATCGTTGCTGGATTACGTGCGCAAGGCCAATGTCATCGCCGGTGAGGCGGGAGGCATCACCCAGCACATCGGTGCCTACGAAGTGACGCTGGAAGACGGCCGCAAGATCACCTTCCTCGATACTCCGGGTCACGAAGCCTTTACGGCGATGCGTGCCCGTGGTGCCAAGGTTACCGACGTCGCCATCATTGTGATTGCCGCCGACGACAGCGTGATGCCCCAGACCCGTGAGGCCATCAACCACGCCCAGGCCGCCGGCGTACCGATTGTTTTTGCCCTCAACAAGGTCGACAAACCCGATGCGAATCCGGAGAAGATCAAGGAGCAGCTGGCTTCCATGAATTACCTGGTGGAAGACTGGGGCGGTAAATACCAGAGCCAGGAGATCTCTGCCAAGAAGGGCATGAACGTGGATAAGCTGCTCGACAAAGTACTGCTCGAAGCCGAACTCCTCGATCTCAAAGCCAACCCCAATCGTCTGGCCAAAGGAACCGTGATAGAATCTTCGCTCGACAAGGGGCGCGGCTATGTCACCACCATCCTCGTACAGACCGGCACCCTCAGGATGGGTGACGTGGTACTGGCGGGTTGTCACAGCGGCAGGGTGAAAGCGATGTTCAACGAACGCGGACAACGTATCCAGGAGGCAGGACCTTCGGCGCCCACCATGATCCTCGGGATGTCGGGTGCCGTACAGGCCGGCGATCAGTTCAACGTGATGGAAGACGAACGCGAAGCCCGCGAGATCGCCAACAAGCGACTCCAGCTGCAGCGTGAACAGGGTATACGTACTCACAAGCACATCACCCTGGATGAGATCGGACGACGCCTCGCCATCGGAAACTTCAAAGAGCTGAATGTAATTGTGAAAGGAGACGTGGATGGATCCGTGGAAGCTTTGGCCGACTCCCTGCTGAAACTCTCCACGCAGGAGATCCAGGTGAATGTCATCCTCAAAGGGGTCGGACAGATCTCCGAGTCGGATGTCATGCTCGCCAGCGCTTCCAACGCCATCATCATCGGCTTCCAGGTGCGTCCCAGCGGCAGTGCACGGAAAATTGCAGAGCAGGAAGAAATTGACATCCGCCTGTACTCCATCATTTACGATGCCATCAACGAAGTCAAGGCCGCCATGGAAGGCATGCTCGCCCCTGAATTTGAAGAGAAGATCGTATGCAACGTGGAGGTCCGCGATATCTTTAAGATTCCGAAGGTGGGTACCGTGGCCGGATGCATGGTGACGGATGGTAAAATCACACGAAACACCAAGATTCGCATCATCCGTGACGGCATCGTGGTCCACAGCGGCGAACTCTCCTCACTGAAACGATTCAAAGACGATGCCAGGGAAGTGCAGGCCGGTATGGAATGCGGACTGAGCATTCACAATTTCAACGATATCAAGGTGGGCGATAACATTGAAGGCTATGAGCATGTAGCCATCAAGCGTACGCTGGCCTGATCAGAACAGATTTTAACGGAAACGGGAGCCCTGCAGGGTTCCCGTTTTTTTATACTGTGAAATCGTGATCCTGTTCCGATGAATTTTCCCGGCTTCGCCTTAGGGCTCTTGCCGTGTCGGGTCCTTTTTCAGCAGCGACCTGCAGCACCCGATTCAAAATAATCGCTATTTTCATCCACCTCAAGCACACAGGATATGGAGCGATTCACGGGATTAATCGGACTGGTTTTGATACTGGGGCTGGCCTGGCTGGCCAGTAACAACCGCAAGGCCATCAACGTCCGGCTGGTTTTCAGCGGGCTGCTGCTACAGCTGTTCATCGCGGTACTGGTGCTGAAAATCCCTCCGGTAACGTCCTTTTTCCAGTATATCGGTCACGGCATGGAGAAAATAGAGATGTTCGCCCGTCAGGGCGCATCGTTTGTATACGGAGGGCTTGGCGCCATGCAGTTCGACGGCACCGTGGCGAACTACGCCGCGGGCGGATTTGTTTTTGCGTTCAATGTCACCGCCACCATCATCCTGGTCTGCGTGCTCGTCGCCATACTGTACCATTTCGGCATCATGCAGAAAGTGATTTCGGTGATTGCCAAAGCCATGAATTTCATCATGCGCGTGAGCGGAGCCGAGGCGCTGAGCAATGTGGCCAGCGCTTTTGTCGGACAGGTGGAGGCGCAGGTGATGATCCGACCCTACCTCGCGGGTATGACCAACAGCGAACTCCTGGCCAGCATGAGCGGAAGCCTTGCCTGCATCGCCGGAGGCATCCTGGTGGTGTACGTGAACATGGGAGCGGCAGCAGGCTTTGACCTTGCTCCCAAGCTGATTGCCGCCAGCCTCATGGCCGCTCCCGGCGCGCTGGTGATCTCCAAAATCGTTTTTCCGGAGACCAAAGAAAGTGAAACCATGGGCCAGGTAAAGCTGGAGGTAAAGAGTCCTTACATCAACGTGGTGGATGCCATTTCGCATGGCGCCGGCGACGGTTTTAAAATTGCCATGAATGTCATCGCCATGCTCATCGGTTTCATCGCGCTCATCGCGCTCATCGACTGGTCGCTGGTCCGCATCGCGCATATTTTCAACCCCGACTTCGATCTCACCCTCAACTGGATTTTCGGAAAGATCTTTTACCCCATGGCCTGGGCCATGGGTGTGCCCGCGGTGGATGTGAACAATGTGGCTACTTTGCTCGGACAGAAACTCAGCATCAATGAATTTGTAGCCTTTCAGAACCTGGCCAGCAAATCCGTTCCCATCCTCACGGAGAAGGGTCTCCTCATCGTTTCCATTGCCATTTGCGGCTTTGCAAATTTCAGCAGTGTGGGAATGCAGATCGGAGGAATCGGTGAGCTGGCCCCAGGCCGGCGCGGCGACCTGGCCCGGCTCGGTTTAAAGGCGCTCTTCTGCGGAACGCTGGCCTCCTACCTCTCCGCCACCATTGCCGGCATCATCGTATAAGGCGCTGTGCGGGAACGGTGGTTTCATGCCTGACAGATTTCCGGGAAGCAGACGATCATCCGCCTGACCCCTCTATACGTAAACTATTGCAGACCCTTGTTTCCAGACCAGGGAATTTCGATCCTGTATGCATAGCCTTCGTACGGCGAGGTCCTCCATGCACCGGCTTTTCTTCCATCTCCCCCCACAAGCAGCACAGATCCCGGCAGGATATTCTGGTTAAAAACAAGGCAGAGGCCACGATGTGCCCGGCTGTTTTATGGAGCCTCCTAAAAGGAAAGATTCCGGATATCTCATTCCGGTGGGGTGGGGAGAGATCAAGCCACACCGTTGGAAATCACCCCGAAATTAGACCAATGCCCTGTTTTCATCGACCAACACAGGGGCATCCGAAGGCTGAAAGTGCTTACTTTGCAATTCCTTAAGAAAAATGAAGATCATGAAGAAAAAACTGATTGGCCTGCTGATGATCCTGGGTATCGGATTCGGGCAGCAGGTGCGCGCCGACGAAGGCATGTGGCCTTTGTTTCTGATTTCACAGCTGCAGGATTCCATGCAAGCCCGTGGATTGCAACTCAGCGCTGAAGACATTTACAGCATCAACAAGGCCTGTATCAAGGATGCCGTGGTGCGTTTGATGAGCAAGCAAAACCGTATGTTCTGCACCGGCGAAATCATTTCGCAGCAGGGACTCTTCCTCACCAACCACCACTGCGGATATGGCGCCATCCAGGAGCTGAGCACCAACGAAGACAACATCCTCACCAACGGTTTCTGGGCTAAAAACCAGGCCGAAGAGCGCCCGGCAAATTTCAACATCGGGTTGCTCGCCAAAGTGGAGGATGTAACGTCCATGATCATGGACAGCCTTCCTTCGGGTGACGATGAAGCTGCCCGCGCCAAGGCCGTAGCCGCCATGGTGAAGTCGGTGAGCGCAAAGCTCAAGGAAGCTCTCGGCGCCGACAAGGAAATGTATGTCATCGAAGTGGTACCCTTCTGGGCCGGCAATAAATACCTGGCCATGTATTACCAGGTGTTTCAGGATATCCGCCTGGTAGGCACACCACCCGAAAACATCGGTAAGTTCGGCGGAGAAACCGACAACTGGATGTGGCCGCGTCATACCTGCGACATCAGCATCTTCCGCATTTATGCCGATGCCTCCAACAATCCCGCTAAGTACAGCAAGGACAATAAGCCTTATGCCCCGAAATACTATTTCCCGATTAACATACAGGGTCCGCAGGAGAAGAGCTATGCCATGATCCTGGGTTATCCCGGACGTACCCAGCGCTATACGTTCAGCGACGGAATCAAATATTATTCGGACAAGGAACGTCCCAAGCGTGTTAAAGTACGTCGTGACATCCTCGATATTTACGAAGAGTACATGCACAAGGATCCGAAGATCAAGCTCATGTATGCCGATAAATTCGCCGGGCTGAGCAACTACTGGAAGAAGTTTATGGGGGAAGCCGATGCGCTTAAAAAACTGAACATTTACGAACGCCGGAAGGACGAAGAAAACAAGTTCAGCGCCTGGGTAAAAGCTAACAACAAAACCAAGTACAGCGAGGTGATCAGCACCTACAGCGAGGCCTATGCGAAAGTCGATAAGATCGGTTTGTACGGGGTCTACCTGCAGGATGGCATCAGCAACTCCCAGCCGATGGTATTTGCCATGGGCATGGGCAAACTGGAGGAGCTGCTGAAAGACAAGAGCAAGAAGGAAGAAGCGAAGAAGGAAGCGGCTGCCATGGCCGCCGACCTCGACGCTGATTTCAAAGAATATTACGAGCCGATCGAGAAGAAAGTGCTGGCTTCGGTGCTGATGCACCTGGTGGAAGATCTTGACAACAGCGCCTTGCCCGCGTCACTCATTGAGATGGCGAACAAGCACAAAAAGAACTATACGGCGATGGCGGAAGAAATGTGGAAGAAGTCCATTTTCGTGAGCAAGGAAAAGTTCTCCAGATTCCTGAATTCGCCTTCACTTAAAACGCTTCAGAAAGATCCTATTTACAAAGTCACCAACGGGTACATTACGGAGATCACCGGCAAAATGCAGCCGGAGATGAATAAGATCAATTCACAACTGGGCAAGGCCAACCGTCTGTTCCAGGCGGGTGTGATGGAGATGAGTCCCAACCGTCTCCTTACACCCGATGCCAACGGCACCATGCGCATGACTTACGGTCGCGTATTGCCGTACAACGGAAAGGATGCCACTTTCTTCAAGGAGTTCACCACCTCCCGCGGCGTGATTGAGAAATATGCACCCGGCGATATCGAGTTCGACGCACCGGCACGTCTGATCGACATGATGAAGAAAAAGGACTTCGGCCAGTATGCCGATAAGGACGGCGAGCTGCATGCCTGCTTCCTGACCGACAACGACATCACCGGCGGTAACTCCGGAAGTCCGGTCATCAACGGCAAAGGAGAACTGATCGGTACGGCCTTCGACGGCAACTGGGAGGCCATCGCCAGTGATTTCGCCTTCGAGCCTCAGTTCCAGCGCACCATCTGCGTAGACATCCGTTACACCCTTTTCATTCTCGATAAATTCGGCGGTGCAGGGCATTTGCTGAACGAAATGAAGATCATACGCTAAACCTGAGTCGTGGAGCACTGCAAACAGCCATTGTCGCACAGACAGTGGCTGTTTTGCTTTAAATGAACTTCCTGCCCATAGATTGTTATTTTTGTTCCGGATGTGCCGGAGAGCCGGTACGGTCGTCTTGTTAAAAACGGTACGACCCGGTAGCATCTTCTGAAAGATACGTAAAAGCATGGAAAACCTGGAAGGATTACTCAGAGAGAACAAGGCCTGGGCAAGGAAAATGGTAGAACAGGACCCTGAATTCTTCGAGCGCCTTGTGAATGTACAGCAGCCCGAATTTTTATGGATCGGCTGTTCCGACAGCCGTGTCCCTCCCGACCAGATTACGCAAACCAGGCCCGGGCAGATTTTTATCCACCGCAACATTGCCAACATGGTGGTGCATACCGACCTGAACCTGCTGAGCGTGTTGCAGTATGCCGTAGACATATTAAAGGTGAAGCACATCATCGTGTGCGGACACTATGGGTGCGGCGGGGTGAAAGCGGCCATGACCAGGCACAGTTTCGGTCTCATCAACAAATGGCTGCGCAATATCAAGGATGTGTACCGCTATCACCAGGAGGAGATTGAAGAGTTGGCGACCGATGATGAAAAGGTAAACCGCCTGATTGAACTCAACGTCAAGGAGCAGGTGCTGAACCTGGCCAAGACCTCCATCATTCAGAAATCCTGGATCACCCACAAAGGGCCGCACCTTCACGGGTGGGTGTACGACCTGCACGACGGGGTGATACGTCCGCAACTGGACCTGCACCCCGGTGCGAAGCTCGATCATCCGATTTTTGAGTACGATAACCTGGACGAAGATCAGCCAGGCTGAGGGTCGCCGCGGCTTTTTCAGGATCCCTGCGGTAGACCGGCTTTTTCCCGGGCTTAAGTAAGAGGACAACCCGTGTCACGGTATTTTGCGTACAGGCCTGACGTTATACGTTGATGGATGAGCAACGGATCTCCGGTGCGGAGTTTAATGTTCCGGTTGCATTCCGTTCCGGGCCTGAGAACACTCTGCCGGAGGTTCCGGAGAGGGAGTCATGCAAAGCAGCAGCGGGTGCTATTCTTTAATAAACCGGCCGGATGACCATCCCTTTTCGGTGCGAATACTCAGGATGTAGGCACCGGGCTTCAGTGAAGAGACCCTGCAGTGGCAGCGATCTCCTTCCTGCCATACTTCTCCCGTCGTAGTTTCGGTCCCCTGTACAGTGGTCAGCAGGTAATCCACCACCCGGGCGTCGCAGCGGAAATGTATTTCATCGCCGGCCGGATTCGGATGAATCTGCAGCGAAGCTACAGGATCG
>JAEUTF010000058.1 GCA_016788185.1 Bacteroidia bacterium
GGAAGCAACGGTCAGCTCACCGGATATGCCTGGGGACTTGACAAAAAAGACTGGCTTCTTCATCATGAACAGCATCGTGAACAACTCCGTTTGTTCTAGCGTATTCAACAAGTAAAGACAGCGTCAGCTGCCGGCAGGCATTGGTCATATTTATTTATTTTTGTTGAAAATTAATGCCAATGCAGGATCAATCGAAACTCGCAGAGCGTGTGGTGGAGCGGATGTATAGTCAGGACTGGTTTAGTCAGTGGCTGGGAATTGAGCGGGTCTTGGTGGAACCTGGCAAGTGTATTTTGAAAATGTCCATCCGGAAAGAGATGCTGAACGGTTTTTCGATAGCACACGGAGGCATTACCTTTTCACTGGCGGATAGCGCGCTGGCATTTGCAGCCAACAGTCATGGTCAGCGGAGTGTGTCGGTGGAAACGTCCATTTCTCATACGGAACCGCTGATGGAGCACGATGAAATCATCGCGACGGCGCATGAGTTGAACAGAACCAATAAAATTGCCATTTACCAGGTCACCGTGAGTAACCAGCACGGCCGCACAGTAGCATTGTTTAAAGGCACCGTTTACCGGACGTCAAAGGAGTGGTTCCCGGAAGAAAAATAATGCACCGTTTTTTAGGTGATAAAAAATGAACTAGGAAATTATGAAGGATGCATACATCATTTCGGGGGTCAGAACAGCCATCGGAAATTTTGCCGGAACACTGGCGCCGGTAAGGGCCGATGATCTGGCCGCTCATGTACTGAAAGCGCTTCTGCTAAAACATCCCGCCCTCGATCCGGCTGAACTGGATGATGTGGTCCTGGGTTGTGCAAATCAGGCAGGAGAAGACAACAGGAACGTGGCCCGTATGGCCTTGTTGCTGGCCGGCTACCCTGTGACGGTTCCAGGAGAAACCTTGAACCGCTTGTGTGCGTCAGGACTTTCAGCCGCTGCTTCCGCAGCCAGATGCATTAAAGCCGGTGAGGCCGGACTGTTAGTGGCCGGTGGTGTTGAGCACATGACCAGAGGCCCCTGGGTGATGTCAAAGACAAGCACTCCCTATGGGAGGGATATGCAATTGCATGATTCCAGTTTTGGCTGGCGCTTTGTAAATCCGCTGATGAAGGAAAAGTATGGCGTGGAAGCAATGGGTGAAACAGCCGAAAATCTTGCAGTGCGTGATTCGATCTCCAGAGAAGATCAGGATAAGTTTGCCCTTTGGTCGCAACAGAAGGCAGAAGCCGCCAGGATCTCCGGCAGGTTGGCGCAAGAGATCATCTCCATTGAAATCCCGTCCAGGAAAGGAGAACCGCTCAAGTTCAACCAGGATGAATTTGCGAAACCTGCCACCACACTGGAAGCTTTGGCAAAATTAAAACCCGCTTTCAGGAAGGAGGGCAGCGTAACGGCCGGAAACGCTTCCGGTTTGAACGACGGTGCGGCAGCCATGCTCATTGCGTCTGAAAAGGCGCTTACAACGAACAACCTGGCACCATTGGCCAGAATCGTTTCCTCAGCGGCTTCCGGAGTGCATCCCTCCGTGATGGGCATAGGTCCGGTGGAAGCAGCAAACAAAGCGCTGAAACTGGCGGGTATCGGATGGAAGGATATTGACATTCTGGAGCTGAACGAGGCCTTTGCTGCACAAAGCCTGGCCTGTATCCGGGCATGGGGGCTTTCAGACCATGATCCTAGGATTAATCCGAATGGCGGAGCCATCGCCCTGGGTCATCCGCTGGGAATGAGCGGTGCAAGAATTTTATATTCGGCAGCGCTGGAATTAAAATTGCAGAAAAAGCGATATGCCATGGTTACCATGTGCATCGGAGTAGGGCAGGGTTACGCGATGGTCATTGAAGCCTGCTAATCCTGACCACTGGCCACTTTACCGGCAGGCATCAGAGGTATGGAAAAAGAAAAAACAGATCCCTTACCCGCCGTGCTCTTAACCCAGATCCTGCCCTGGTGCGATTCAATCAGTTTCCGGGCGATGCTTAACCCCAGTCCTGTACTGGACTCGCCCGCAGTACTTCTTACACTGGTTTTTGTGAAGGCCTGAAACAAGTACTTCTGCTCGGAATCCGGTATGCCCTGTCCCTGGTCGCTGACACTGACGATGATTTCCGATTCGTTTTGTTCGGCGGTTATTTCAACGGTGGTATTGGCATACGAAAACTTGACCGCGTTTGAAATCAGGTTGCTGAGCACCTGCGAAAGTTGCTGCTGATCACCGTTGACTTCAGGAATTCCATCCGCAATACTGTAATCGAGGTGGATGGCTTTTCGCAAGGCATAGGGCTGGTTTTCTCCGATACAGGATAGGATCAGGTCATGTATGAAGAATTTTTTAAATACCGGATGGGTGTCTCCCGATTCAATCCTGGAAACGTCAAGAAGTTTGTTCAGTAGTTCAAGCATCTGTCTTGAGGTGCTGTCAATGATGCTGAGGTAATTCCGGTGTTCCTCCGGCAATTTATCGCCCGCCTCCTGGGCAATGATGCTGGAAAGAGTCAGGATATTGCCCAGCGGATTCCGAAGGTCGTGAGAGGCCATGCCAAGGAAATAATTCTTTTCTTCGTTGAGCGCGTTCAGCTCCTGGTTTTTAATCTCGATTTCCTTTTGCTGCGCATAAAACTGGAGGAGCGTGTTCACCTTGGCCCGGGTGATATCGATATCAAGGGGTTTAAAAAGATAGTCCATGGCTCCTTCCTCGAGTCCCTGAATCATGTATTTCTTCTCCTTGCTGATGGCTGTAACAAAAACGATCGGGATTTTTCTGGTCCTTTTTGTGGATTTGAGCATGCTGGCCACCTCAAATCCATCCATCTCCGGCATCTGCACATCGAGGAGAATCAGGGATAGATCTTCCTGGAAAGCGATTTTCAGGGCCTCTTCTCCACTGCTTGCCTTGATGATTTCTCGGTCATCATCGGCAAGCATACACTCCAGTGAGTATAAATTTTCAGGCCTGTCATCAACAATCAGAATTTTAGGTTTCATAAACACGTGGTACAATTATTAATTATTCAGATTTTATTTTTTTATTTACTGCGGGGTCCTTACCTGATAGATGTTTTGTCCGCCGTCAATGACATGCAGATGGGGCCGGTTCGTGAGTCCGGAAAGAGATTCGCAGGAGGTGAGACCGATGTAGCCCATGGGTCTTGTCGAAGAGAGGAGGGCGTCTACCAGCTTCTTTTGATGAAATTCCTGGTAATAAATGAGCAGGTTTCTGCAGATGACAAAGTCAAATTCCTGAAATACCGGATCATGACCAAGTTCATGTTTAGCAAATCTGATTTTTTGCAGAAGTTCTGAACGAAGGATGGCACTGTTTCCTGATAAATTGAAATATTCACGCAGGTGATGGATGCCACCTGCTTCCAGGTAGGGTTTTACCGAGCATAGTACCTCCTGCAGGTCGACAACGCCACGTCGTGCAGCTTTCAAGGCCTCTGTGCTGAAATCCGTGGCATAAATTTTACAGTGATCCAGAAGACCCTGTTCCCGGAGCAAAATGGCCAGTGAATAAACTTCTGTACCATTGGCACAACCGGCATGCCATATTCTCACGTTTCCACTTTCATTTATTTTTTTCCTGATTAACTGGATCATTTTCCTGAAAAAGGCCGGATCACGATACAGGCAGGAGTAGTTTATCTGTAACTCTTTGCGGATATTCTCGGCAACCTGCGGATTATTGATGAGCATATCTCTCAGCACAGCAGGATGTGGGATGCCGTGTTTTATTGAAAAGTACTGCAAACGCCTTTCCATGAAAAGCTGATGATAGCCTTCGAGCCGGAAGTTGTAAAGTTCTTTTACCACCTTCCTGATTTCAATTCCGGTCCTGCAATGCTCGCTGCGGAGGCTCATTGGAATAAGTGGTTTAAAAGGTTAACAAACTCTGTGCCTTCACCCGGTGCTGTAATATGTTCGTTCAGTCCATGTGAAAGGCTAATGTCCCTTTCTCCTTTTTTTAACGAATGACTTACCGCAATGATGGCCAGTTTCGAAAATTGCTGCCTGCTCCGGATGGTTCTCGCTACGGTATACCCGCTTTCATTGGATGACCTGTGATCCAACAGTACCAGGTCGGTTTCAGGATTCGTTTCAAGAAATCCCAGGACGGATGAATTGTCATCAACGGTATGCACTTTCATGCCATAGGGTTCCATGATGCCCAATAGCCGTTGGTTATGTCCCTCTTTATCTCTTACCAGGATTACTTTTTTTCCAGCAAATGGTAAAGGGTTGAGGGCTTCTTTTGACTGGACCTGTCGGTGTGATTTTTGTTCAATGGCCGACTGGATGATCAGGTCGGTTTCATCCAGTAAGGACTCGCTTTCAACCCTGTTTTTATGGATATAGGAGCCCGCATAATCTTTGAAAAAGACTTTCTCGCCTGCATCCAGTTCGCGGGCGCTGTAAATAATTACGGGGAGCCTGGCGAGGTGTGGATGTTCTCTGAATTGCTGCAGCACTTTAGTGCCCTTCGTGGCGTTTTGATTCAGGTCAACGATGATACAGTCGAAGGCCTCCTGCAGAATTTGATCCGGGATGGTCTCTTCAACCATGGCAAAGCGACAGACGATTCCTCGTTTTATCAGCAATTGCCGGATGAAATGGCATTGTTGTGCATCGTCTTCAATGACCAGCACACGTCCCTTTACTTCCATGGATTGTTTGATCCGGTTAAAAAGTGAGAGGAAATCAGTTGCATCCAATGGTTTTTGGATCCACGACATGACGGGATAAGTCAGATCACCTTCGCCTGTTTTTGAATTGCTGACAACATGAACCGGGATGGGATGGATCGCTGCATTATTCCTGATGCGCTTCAAAAGGTTCCAGCCGTTCATTCCCGGAATTTGCATGTCGAGCAAAACAGCATCCGGTTGGCTTTCACAAATGCGCATGTAAGCGGTATCGCCACGCTGACAAATTTCAGTTTTATAGCCTTCCTTCAGGGCCATTTTTTCCAGCATTCCGGCAAAAACAGGATCGTCTTCTATGATCAGTATTTTCTTGGCATGGGAAGGCTCAGCCTGTTGATGGATAGAGCTTGCGGGAAGAATCAAACGAAAAGTACTGCCCTTGTTTTCTTCGCTGCTGACATGGATGCTTCCTCCGAGCAGATGAGTGAGTTCCTTGCTTATACTAAGTCCGAGACCAGTACCTCCGTATTTACGGTTAGTGGAACCATCCGCCTGCCGGAACGATTCAAAAATCAGTTGTTGCTTTTCTGCCGGAATTCCGATACCGTTATCCTGTACTTCAAAGCATACCCCATCCTGATCTTCAGGTTGAATGGTGAGCGTGACACTTCCACCGGCCGGGGTGAATTTAAAAGCATTGGACAGCAGGTTGCGGAGAATTTGTCCGAGCCGCAAAGTGTCTGAATGTAGGTGAGTGCCACTTTCCAGACGGTTGTTTACGGTAAAGTGAATACCCTTGCTCTTGGGTATTTCCTTCACTCCATCGGATAAATTCTTCAGGAATTCCTCCAGGTGAAAGTTGTTCTTTTCAAGTTCTGCTTTACCGGCTTCAATTTTTGACAGGTCAAGGATGTCGTTGATGAGTTGCATCAGTTCAGTTCCTGATGTGTGCAGAATATGGGCAAATTCAAGTTGTTTGTCGGTCAGATTTTGTGGACGGTTTTCACGGAGAAGCCTGGAAAGAATAATGATGCTGTTCAGGGGAGTTCTCAGTTCATGGCTCATATTGGCCAGGAACTCTGATTTATACCGGCTGGCCTGTTCAATTTGTTCGGCTTTGATGCTGATGGCTTGCCGCGCATCTTCCAGCTCTATGTTTTTAGAGGTGATAAAAGCGTTGTTCTCTTCCAGTTGTTTGGTTTTATCGACGAGCTCTTTATTGCTGGCTTCCAGTTCAATGGTCTTCTTTTGCAGGTTTTGTCTGGATATCTGCAACTCCCAGCTTTGCTTATTTAGTTTTCTGATGTAACTCTGCAACTCATTGTCACGGCTGGCGAGTTGCTTGTTCAGTTTTTGCGCCTGGTTTAGCAGCACATGTAATTGTTCTTCCGTCTGCTTGCGATCGGAGATGTCCAGACAGATGAGGATGTGCCTGATGACTTCTCCTTTTTCATTGTAAACCGGGCTGGTACTGATCAGACTCCAGAAGGGATCCTTATTGCTGTTGTAGAGCACCGTTTCAAAGGAGGAGGGCTTTCCTTTGAGCATCCTGATGCTCATCTGCTCGATTTTGGCTGAATCGCTCAACGGGCCCGTAAGCAGACTGAAGGGATTGCGCCCGATAAACTCACTGGTCTGAAAATGCGTGCTCTTTATAAAATGAGCGTTGTCCCATTCAATGTTAAGGTTCTTCGAAAGGATCAGAATACCGTGCTGAATGGTACTCGCCACGGTAGCAAGCGTTTGTTTTTCCTCCAGATTCTGTCGGAGATCGTTCTCGGATTTTTTCCGTTCCGTTATGTTTTTGGCTGAAACAACAACGCCGCTCACCTGGGTATGGATGAGAATGGGATTGAACCGTACTTCATAGTAATGGTAGTTTCCCTGAGCATTTACATTATACTCTATTTCAAATACCTCATTGTTCAAAGCGCGTTGATAGAAGCCGGCCCATTCTGCAAATCGTTCATGATCACCGCTTCCTTTCAGACGCTGAAGCAAACTTTGGCCATTACCGGTTTCAAATCCATGCGTCGCTGATAAAAATTCCATCCCTTCACGGTTAAATTGTACAAGATGGTACCGGGTATCAATCTGCCAGACCGGATCGCCCAGGTTGGTTATCAGGGTTTGTAAACTCGCATTCTGTTCAATTACTTTCTGATTGGATGATTTCACCAGTCTGGAATAGTAATAAACAATATAGACGGTAAGGGAAGTGCTGAGGAGCAGGGAGGCAAGCCGGGTAATGTGGTGTAGACTTTCAGACTTTTCGACAGGCTGAACAAAGGGTATATCAACATAAATTCCCGTCACAAACAAGGCAATAGGGAGGCAGGCGTAAAGCAGCGGCGTTTTATTTTCCTTTTCATTAAACAATAAGAGAGTGCCGGTAGCAACCGGGAAATAGAAAAAGTTAAGGCCATCCATGGCGCCTTCTACTTCATTGGCGAGAAATAAATTGAAGTTTACGGAGAGGATAAATAGATTGCGGGAAAAGTCATACCAGCCATTTCTGAAAAGGACCAGGCAGCCAAGGTAGCAGACAAAGTTGAAAATACTGATCAGGGCACCGGTACGCAGGCCACTGTATATTTCCATACTGAGAAATAGAAGCGTGATCGAAAGGGTGGCCAGAATGATTCGGTAAATCAGGTTCAGTTGCCTCTTTTTACTTTCAGGGTACTCCCCGCTTATTTCCGGGTATAAATAATTTTTAATTTTACGCCGCAACATGATTTCGAATGTGCCTTTATGATTCTTACGCAGGGAAGAGGGCAAGTGTTGATCTGAATCTGCAACTTCCTTGTAAGTTTTTGAAGAAAATGAAAGGGCTTTTCTTCCTCTCAGGGAGTGCAGGACGATATTGACCCGATGTGTATCATACCCGGAGACCTTTAACCAGTATAGTTCCGGCTAAAAATGTGCTTAAGCTCCAGATTATCAAAAGGTTGTGTTTTGGCAGTTTCTGGTGTTTGAAAACAGATGACGGCGGACAGACCGAGTGGGATGTGGGTTAGGTCCGCCTTGGCTTTGTGTGTGCCGGATGAAAATGTAAGGTCGGTGAGTAATTTGTTCTTTAAAAATAATCCGGAATTAAAGGGTGTTCGCGTTTCAGCCCGGGTACTCAATGAAACGGTATATCAGAAAGGATATCCTATGCCGAAGTTGAAAGTCGTATCACTCAGCTTGATGTTTTTTACCACCCAGGTTTCTCCGGTATCCTTTGACGGATCTTTCATTTTTACGGCGCCATCAAGCCTGAGAATGAAAAAAGTGAAATCGAACCGAATACCCAGGCCACTTCCGATGGCAATCTGATCGGCAAATGAATTCACTGTAAACACGCCCTCCTTACTATCACTGAATTTTTTCCATAGCCAGATGTTGCCTGCATCAAGGAAGGCGGCACCCTTTAATTTCCTGTAAATATCAAATCTGTATTCCACATTAGCGGTGATTTTTAAATCACCAAAGCGCTCGAAGTAATCTTCTTTTTTGTTGGCGCCGGGCCCTATTTGTCTAGTTCTCCAGGCCCTGATGTCGTTGGGACCTCCGGCATAAAAACTTTTCTCAAAGGGCAGGGATAGCGAATTGCCATAGGGTATGCCAAATCCGAGGGCCGTACGGAACACTGCCAGGGCATTGGAAAGTTTAACGGGCTGATAAAATCTGAAGTCGAAATCCGGCCGGAGGTATTGCGCGAATTTTACATTGAACAGGCGACTCGGATCATTGTTGTCAATGGTTTCTCCGTTTATTTTTTTTACCAGGTAGATGCTGTTACCGGCGAACTCAAGATTGGTGCGGAAGAAAATGTAGTTCTTTTTTAATTTCAATTCCTGATTGTTGAAGAGATAACTAACCCTTCCGTTGGCAATGAACTGATCGGAATATCCAAGTATGATGTTGGGGTCCTTCAGCTCCTGCAATTGTACCACAAAAGCGGGATCCAGTTTTACGTTCAGGTAGTTGATTTCTGCAGGGTAAATAAAGAACCTGTTGTAACGGGTGGTTTTAGTGGTGTAGTAATACGAGAGGTTAACCAGTCGTCTGAAATATTCCAGCCGGTTCTGGGTATTGAATCCAGCAGTAATGGAGGTGGATGGATTGCTGACCTTTTTGGGATTCCGGATGTTAAAAGGCCAGAGTCCCCTTGGAAAGGAAAGTGAAACTTCAGGACCGATTTCATAGGCATTGAAAATCGCCAGCTGCCGCGTGCTTTCATAGGTGGTATCGCTGAAATTCTGCTGTAGTTCAAGTCCTCCTTTGATTTTAAAGGTAAACGTTTCAGCACCCTTGAAAATATTTTTATTTCTGTAAACGAGGTTGCCGGCAAGTCCGAAGTTACCCCCGCTGTTGGTGCCTTCCAGTTCAGCCTTGAATTCCTGACGGGCCAGGGGAGAGAGCAGAATAAAGCAGCGCAGGCTGTGCAAGGAATCTGCTTCAAGCGGATTGATAATTTCCGTTCGGATATTGACAAAGCGGAACATGCCCAGATCCGATAATCGTTTGTACGTGAGGTCCAGGTCGGATTGAGAAAAAAGTGAATCTTTCCGGATAAAGATATGCTCTGACAAATGTTTGGCGTGAAACCGGTTTTCGAGTTTTCCTTTCGAAATAAAAATGAGATTTTCGGCAAACGTGGTGTCCTTCACCACCAAACTTGAATATTCAATCGGGTCATAATCCACTTCAACAATGACCTCCCGGAAGAAACTTTTTTGGTGGTGTCCGCTTTCAACCTTGCCAAGGGAGTCGGTGTTGGCCGGTTTGGGGTTGGTGACGACCATCCACACATCTACCTGGTTTGTTTTAAGAGCGGAGTCTATGTTGTAGTAGATGTATTGCGAATTGAAGTTGAAATACCCCATGTTGCGAAGCCGGGAAGTGATCCTGTCGCGTTCATTCTGAAGAATGGTGTTGGAGAACACCTTGCCGGAGCTTAACAGCGACGCGTTCTGATCCGCATAAATGATTGCGCGGATGACTGTATCGCCGATGTTGTAATTCAGATTCCTGATGGTATAGGGTTCTCCGGCTCTGATTTTATAAATTACCTTGGCTTTCCTTCTTTTGTAAATAGTGGTATCGCTGACCGACACGTTGAAAAAACCGTTGTTTTGAAAGAGGATACCAATCTGTTGTCTGGATTTTGTAGTGAGCGCGGTGTCAAGCAGCACCGGTTCTTCGCCGATGGCGGTCTTTACCCATTTTTTAAACCGGGTTTCCTTTCCTATCGTGGCCAGTTTATACACACCCAGGTGAAACCTGAAAACACCCAGAATTTTCCGGTTAGGCTTCTGCTTGATAATGGAAGTAATGTTTTCATTGTATCCCGAACGGTCAGTTTTAATAATATTTTTGTCGAGCAGGTGCTCACCTTCCGGAATAGTCCTGGTTACATTGCAACTGCCTGCAATCAGGGCCACCATCAACAGGAAAGCGGCATTTCGTATAAAGGTGGTTATCCCGTTCTCCATAGCACGGCGCGTGTAAAAGTACAATTCAGATATTAATATTCTCTTATGTTGTCCAAAGCAGTTATCAAGCACTTGCGTTCATTGCATCTGAAGAAGTTCAGAGACAGAGAGGCGCTTTTTCTGGTGGAAGGGCCTAAGATGGTACAGGAAGTATTACGTTCCGGCCACTGGAAGGTGCAGGACATTTTTGCAGTGGATGACTGGATGGCCCCGGCTGAATCCAGTCATGTGCCCTTAACCCGGGTGACTTCGGAGGAGCTTAGGCAGATTTCAAGTCACATGAGCCCCAATAAGGTGTTGGCTGTCGTCCGGTATGCCGTAAACACCCCGGTTCCTTCGGTTCCGGAAAAGGGCTTGCATCTCCTGATTGATCAGGTGCAGGATCCGGGTAACCTGGGAACCATGATCCGGATTGCTGACTGGTTTGGTATCGATTCAGTGATTTGCTCCCCGGATACCGTCGACTTGTATAATCCCAAAACTATCCAGGCTACCATGGGTAGTGTTTTCAGGGTGCCTGTCCGTTATACCCCTTTAAGCGAACTGCTTGGTAAAAACCGGGAAGGTGCCGGTCTGAAGGTCTATGCTACGCTCCTGGAAGGCGACAACCTGTATCAGGCCGACTTATCGAAGGATGCTTTTGTGATCATGGGCAATGAAAGCAGGGGCGTGAATCCATTGCTTATCCAATTCATTAACAAGTCTTTGCATATTCCTACACGGATGAAATCAAACGAACATGCCGAATCATTAAATGTGGCCATTGCCACCGGAATCGTCTGTTCCGAATGGGCAAGCAGGCTTTAATTTGTTGAAAATAAATTAGTTGAGCTTAGATGGTACCACCATCTTGAATTCAGGGATTTTAACAAAAAACAATTTCTTGTCGTATTGGCGCTCCATCAAATAGGTGCCAAACATCTTTCCCAACTCGGTATTAAGGTTACAGCCGGAAACGTAACGGTAGGTTTCACCCGGAGCAATGAAAGGTTGTTCGCCAACCACACCTTCCCCTTCCACTTCACGACGGGTGTTGTCAGAGTCAACAATGTACCAATGTCTCCTTTTTAAGCGAATGGCTTGTTCGCTGTCGTTTTTAATGGTGATACGGTAGGCAAAAACATAATGAGACTGCGCAGGGTTGCTGTGCGTGGGCTGGTAAAAAGTTTCCACGCTCACCCTGATTCCTGCTGTCACTTCTGTAAAGATGGCCATATCAGTTATTGATCAGATCAAAAATAAACCCCGGCTCCGACTTAACCAAGAGTTTTTGACTAAATGGTCCTTTTAAGCGGTAAATGAGGAATTTTGAATGGACAGCTCAGAAACCTCCGGCCTGAACTTTCTTGTAGCCTATTAGCTTTTCATGACGACTACCGGGTTCCTGCCAGTACACGAAAAAGTCATATTCATTGCGGGTCTCGTAGTGACTGCCTTCGGTTTCCAGTACCGAGTAGGTGCCAGTGGCATCCAACTGAACATAACGGTAATTGTAATACCCCTGCTTCAACAGGATGGTCAGTTCATAACAGGCGCATGCCGGATTGTAGTTCATCCGGAACCTTTGGTTAGGATGATCCGGACTGAACCCGCCTTCAAGGTATACCGAACTGGCCGATTCGGGCAGGGCAGACAAAAGCCGGAAATGTACGTTCAGGTAATCTCCTTCAAGATGCCCATCCCTGCCTTCATAAACCTTTACCAGGAATTTACCATTGATATCATCAGCGGAACTGTACCGCTGGGTAGCCAGTTTTCGGTCGGGTTTTAAAACAGCGGTAAGTCCCTGTCCGATGCTGTCTTCCGAAAACCTTTCAATCGTTTGCGTGAGGAATCGGGTGGTACGCAGGTCGAGCGGGCGATACTCGCTGCCGCCTTCAAATACATTTCCTTCTTCCAGGTTGAAGTCAAGCTGCTCACTGGTGGCAAACAGCGGTTTTAATCCATGCGCTTTGTTGTTGTAATTGCCGTTCTGAAGAATCAGGGTTTTCAGTTCAGCATAAGGATTGTTAAGTCGCAATCCCTTCAGGAAGACGCTGAAGTCTGCTTCCTGGTGCGAATTGCGTAACTCGATCAAGGTGGCCCTGTGGATATTGGCTTGCAGCTCAACGCGGGGTTCAGCTACATAAAATCTTCTGGTCAGCACAATGGAATCGGGATCCGAATGATTGTAAACCACCAGCAGATAATTACCGGAAAGAAGGGGCTTGAGTTGCTGGTTTGGAAAGAGCAGTTGATAATGCCAGTAATCCTGCCGGGTATTGAGTGAGTGCTTGTAGTCTGTGATGTGATCCGAGTAAAATCCGTCGATAAAATCGCTTTCGCTGATCGGGGAGGGCCTCCATTCGGAAGTACAATGAACCAGTCGGTAACTGAAGTCCCTGATCTCGTCTTCGAGCAGGTCAAATTGAAGACGCAAGGCTTCGCCGCTGTTCAGGATGATGACAGGATCGCTGAGTGCCTGTCCGTCTTTTTCCAGTAAAACAGTTTGGATATACGGCACATACACATGGTTTTCAAAACGCATGAAATCAGGCTTAAAATAATCGTCTCCATCCTGTGCGGAGCAATAGGACATGAGGAAGAAAAGAAGAATATTCAGCTGATACTTCATTCGTCGAGTTCAATCAGTTTCAGGTACTGAGCTTCCCACTCGGTTTCTGCATGCTTTAAACGCGAATGGCAGGCTTCAAAATCTTTCTGGAGCTTCCTGAATTTTTCACTGTCCTTGTATACGTCAGGATCGCCGAGGACATTGCTCAGCTTTTCATGTTCAGACTTGATTTTATTGACCTGTTCTTCCAGTTTTTTTACCAGTTGCTCCAAACGGTTTTTGTCATTTTTTTTATCCTTCTGCTGGCGCGTTGATTCTTCCGTGCTTTTTGAGGGTTTTTTTTCAGTAGCAGGTTTCGGAGTGATGATTTTTTCTTCCTGCTTCAGGGCTCTCTGTTCATGCTGCCAGTGATCAAACTCCTGGTAGGTTCCCGGATATTCTTTTAATTCCCTGTTTTCAATATACCAGATTTTATTGGCTATCCTGGAAAGGAAGTATCGGTCGTGTGACACCACGATGTAAGTGCCTTCGTATTTGTTGAGTACGTCCACCAGCACGTTCACACTCTGAATGTCGAGGTGATTGGTAGGCTCGTCGAGCAAAAGAAAATTGGCCCTGGCCAGAATGGTTTTTGCGAGAGCTACCCGGGCACGTTCTCCTCCCGACAACACTTTTATTTTTTTAAATACATCATCCCCGCGCAGCAGGAAGGCTCCAAGCAGCGAACGCAGATAGGTATCGCTTTCATCCGGGGCAACAGCCTGCAGTTCCTCCAGCGCATCGTTCTCCTTGTGCAGACTCTCCAGCTGATGCTGTGCATAAAAGGCTGGAATTACGTTGTGGGTAGCTTCTGCATCACCGTCAAACACTTCCTGGCCGGATAACATCCGGAGCAGCGTCGACTTCCCGCGCCCATTGGCACCGATGAAGGCGATTTTGTCGCCCCTTGTGATTTCCGCGCTGGTGTGTTGCAGCAACACATTCTCACCATAGGCTTTCTTCAGGATATTTAGTTTACTGATGACTCTTCCGGGCTGCCGGTCCACCGCAAAGCGGATCTTGATGGCCGATAATGGACCGTCTACCGCGTCCACGCGATCGAGCTTTTCCAGGGCCTTGATCCTCGACTGAACGGCAGATGCTTTAGAGGCTTTCGCTCTGAACCGCTCAATAAAACGTTCCTGCTCTTTGATATACTTTTCCTGGTTTTTAAAAGCATTTTGCTGCAATTCTCTCCGTTCTTCTTTTTCCACCAGGTAGTCGCTGTAATTTCCCGTGTAAAGGGTCAGTTTTTCATACTCCAGCTCAGCGATTTTATTTACAATCTTATCCAGAAAAAAGCGGTCGTGCGATACGATGATCACGGCTCCTTCGTAGTCATGCAGGTAGTTTTCCAGCCACTGAATGGATGGAAGATCCAGGTGATTGGTAGGTTCGTCGAGCAGGAGCAGATCGGGTTTCTGCAACAATGTTTTAGCCAGCATCACCCGCATCCTCCAACCTCCTGAAAATTCTTTCAAAGGGCGGCTAAGGTCGTTCGTGCCGAAGCCAAGTCCTTCCAGGATGGATTCCGCTTTGGATTGCAACTGGTAGCCGTCAAGGGCTTCGTATTCGGTTTGCAGTTTGTGCAGCCGGTTCAGGATGTCCTCCCCATGTTCCGTCTCCAGTTTAAGCAGTATTTTTTCGATTTCCTGGTGAATGGCATTGGCCTTCTCAAAGGCTTCCATGGCAACATCCAGAATGGTTTTATCGGATAAGTAACTCAGCAGATCCTGGTTGAGAAAACCAAGAACCAAATCGTTTCTTTTTGATATACTGCCGGCATTGGGAGTGTACTCGCCACTGATGATGCGCAGTAAAGTAGACTTACCGGTTCCGTTGGCCCCGATCAGACCAATTTTTTCCTGAGGGCGGATATGCCAGTTCAGGTCACTGAATAATGTTCTGGAGCCAAACTCAAAGGTGATTTGATGTAGTACGAACACAGGTTAAAGTTTAATAAGTTTTCCGCTTCCTGTAATCTGGGATTTTATCTCAGCAGGGTTGCCTTTGTAATATATATTGCCAATGTATCCAATCTCCGCTTCAAGTTTTTGGGTTGAGGTCACGAGCACATCGTTGGTTCCTTTGTTCCGCATAAAGACATTGTCACTTTGAAGGTTCACGCAGTTCATTTTCCCGTAGCCGGCGTTGTAATTGTACTGCGTAAGCACCCGGCCTTCTACATAAAGATCGGCAGGGCCGTTGTGCAGGGCAAGCGTAGCGTAGGTGGTGTTTAATTTCAATCGGTAGTTGCCCAGGCAATTGAAACTGTCAAATCGGAACAGGTAGGTATTTATGGAATCCATGCAGGTGACATCCCCTGAAGCGTTCTCCACGTACAGACTCTGCAGGTTGTTGGTCCATATTTCAAGGGTCAGGGTAGGATCCATTTTCCGGATCCAGTTGCATTTGTTTTTATTCCGTACCCTCAGAATGCCGTTTTCAATTTTGGCTTCAATACCGTCTATCAGATTTTTTCCGGCCGTAACCCTCATCCGGGGTACACTGTCTTCGTACAGAATCAGGTCTACATTGCTGGTAAGGTAAATGCCGTCAATTTTCCCCAATGAACGTTCTTCGGTACTGAGCGGACCACTACCGTAAAAACAATCACATACATCGCTGCAGGAGCTGAACAGCAGCATGACGGAGGCGAGTAGGTATGTAAACAGTCTTTTCATCTTTTTATCTGAATCGATATCCAATTCCCCATTCGAAATAATCGGCTCTGCCAAAATGAGTTTTTAAGCCAAAGCTGGCAAACAGCGACGGATGAAAATGAAAGCGCATCAACAGACGGCTGTAGATAAAACCATCTTCTTTCATTTTGTTGTATAAATAATAACCGGTTTGCAAGTGTCCGTCCCAGGCTCCAAGCCGGATTCCTGCTGAACCAAATACCCCTGCCCTCAGGGCGCCATCCAGGAATCCTCCGTCAATGTCATCTTCTTCCAGGCGGACCGGGAGTGACTCGTCCACGATAAATTCCGCGCCCCCTCCAAGCAATCCCTTTTTCCCCGCTGCAAAATGATATTGGGCATGCAACACGCTGATGAAAAAGCTGGGTCCTTCGGGCGGATATTTTTCCTTAAGACCAAAAGCAAGGGTGGCGGTCAATTCATTTTTTCTTTTTTCATCGCTTTTGTCGGCTTTCCTTTTGTATTCGGGTTTGCCTTCAAAATAGCTGATCCCGGCGTAAATACTGGGGAGGTTGATACCCAGGTTGGGCAATTTTGCTGCGCCGTTGCTAAAGTGAAAAAAATCCAGTCCGGTTTGAACCTGCAACCGCTTTGACGTGAAAACCCGGAATTGCAGGCCGGTGGTCAGGGTACCGTTTATCCTTGAGCCGATCGCCAGGTTTTTATAATTCTTTTCGATGTTGAAGGGTTTTTCCACGTAACCCACTCCAAGACCGAACCGGATACCCAGGCGCAGCCTGTTTTTCTTTAAAAGGGGAAAAAGCAGTTGTGAATAGAGGGCATGACCGCGGCCCAGTTCTTCCGGGTTGCCGAAATTGAAATAGCGATAGCCGACACCATAAAGCGGGAAGTTATAATGGTGGTGCCAATCCTTTTCCCCGCTGGCCGAACGCAGTAAACTTAACTCCAGGATGCTGGAATGCTCCTTTTGCAGATGGACCATGGCCGGACGGTGGGCAATGATGAATCCGGTATGAAGGCTGATTCCGAAATTCCATTTGCCGGGAGCCAGCATACTGTCGGCCTGTCCCCGGGCCGTTTTAATCCCGGGCAGGAAGAAGCAGAGAAGGAACAGGAGGCGGGGACTTGAGCGCAACATGGGGAATTTGCAAAGTTAAATAAATGAGCTGCTGCTTTCTTGCCTATTTTTGGCGGATGACATCAATGCCGGAAAAACTTGCTGCCTTTGAGCGTTTGCTGGGAATCATGGACGATCTGAGGGAAAAATGCCCCTGGGACAAAAAGCAAACCATGCAAAGCCTTCGGCACCTGACCATCGAAGAGGTGTATGAACTGGCCGATGCCATCCTCGATGACAAGCAGGAGGAAATCAAGAAAGAACTGGGCGACATCCTGTTGCACATTGTTTTTTACAGCAGGATTGCCTCTGAAACCAATTTGTACGACATCAGTACGGTTATTCATGCGCTTTGTGATAAACTGGTGCACCGGCATCCGCATATTTACGGTGATGTTAAAGTCGAAAATGACGAGGAAGTAAGCCGGAACTGGGAAAAACTAAAGCTGAAAGAAGGGAAAGTATCCGTGCTGGAAGGGGTTCCCGTTTCGCTCCCGGCCTTGGTAAAGTCGATTCGGGTGCAGGAGAAAGCAAGAGCTGCCGGGTTCGACTGGGACACCCGTGCACAGGTATGGGAAAAGGTCATGGAAGAAATGGAGGAATTCCGGCGGGAGGCCGAGTCAGGCCGTCAGGAAAGAATGGAGGAGGAGTTTGGTGACTTGCTCTTTGCCCTGGTGAACTATGCCCGTTTTGTGAACATCAACCCGGAGGAAGCCCTGGAGAGAACCAATAAAAAATTCATCAGGCGTTTCCGTTTTATGGAAGACAGGGTCAACCATGAAGGAAAGAATTTGTCCGATATGAGCCTTGAAGAAATGGATCTCTTTTGGAACGAGGCAAAGGCGAAAGGCTTGTAATGGACCATTGAGTTGAAAAGGATCCTGCTTTTTGTTTTGATGATTTCATCCTCCTTGCTGTGCCGGGGACAAAGCAGCCCGGACAGTAGCAGGCACTTGTGGCAGGGCTATTTCCGTTCCTACCTGACCGATACGCGTGATATCCTCTTGTTTCCACGGGAAATGCAGAAGAAGGACCGGCTTTTTGCGGCCCTCTCCCTGACCACGGTTTCTTTGGCCTTTCTGTTCGATGAAGAACTCGAATCCATCATCCGCCACAATGAATGGCGAAGTACAGACGACCGTTGGGTGGATTACAGTTTTTCAAATTTCGGGAACGGGTTATATCCCGGTGCTGGCGCTTTGGTCTTGTATGGTATCGGCTTGTCGTCTGATAACGACAAGCTGAAATGGTTGTCGATGCTTCAGGTCAAAACCCTGATCCTGGCAGCCGGTTTCAGCAGGGGGCCAAAAGTCCTGGCGCAGAGACACAGGCCGGATCAAACGGATCCCGTTATCGACGCATGGAACTGGGAGGGCCCGACGAAAGGCTTGACCGGCCATTATTCTTTTACCTCTGGTCATACTTTTATGGCTTTTTCATGGGCTGCTGTAACGGCTTCCGCATGTAGTGAAAATAAATGGCTGGTGGCGGGTTTGTATACCGTGGCCGGTCTCGTTGGTGCATCGAGGGTCTACAAAGGGGATCATTGGGTGAGTGATGTAGCGGCCGGAGCCGTGCTGGGGACGGTATTGGGTAAGATCAGCTTCAGAATACAGGAACGCAACTGGCAGGTCAGAAAATTGAACAGGAAAACAAACTATGATCGTCAATAATTGTTTTTCAGTTCATCAATTAGTATCTGACATCTAACAAAAAAAACCAATTGGAATATGCTTAAAGTTGGCTCCCGCGTTCCCGCGTTTACCGTTTATGATAGTGAAAAGCAAATTATTACCAATGAAACCATTCTCGGGAAAAGCACACTCTTCTTGTTCTTTCCTGCTGCCTTTACCAGTACCTGCACCAAAGAATTGTGTGCCGTGAGAGATGATCTGGCCAGGTACAATGCGCTTCATGTATCGGTCATTGGCGTTTCAACCGATGCCCTGTTTTCTCTGGCCAGATACAAGGAAGAGCAAGGTTTGAATTTCAGGCTGGCCTCTGATTTTAACAAGGAAATGAGTGAAGCCTTCGGGGCCTTGTACGAGACCTTTGTTTATGGAATGAAAGGGGTATCACGCAGAGCCGCTTTTATTGTGGACCCGCAGGGCATCGTTCAATATGCAGAAGTTCTGGAATCGGCAGGTGACCTTCCGGACTTCAATGCCATCCAGGCCAGGCTGGAAGAATTATCGGCAATCGCTTAGTTTTACCATGTAGATTCACAGTCCTTTCCATAGCGAATTGGTCTTTTTTATTACCGGGGAATCAAGTATCTTTGGTGCACAACACCCCAAACATGAAAAAACTATTTACGCTTCTTTGCGGCCTCATTGCGAACCTGTCCTGGGCACAGATCACGATCACCAATACCGATCTGGCTTCGGCAAACGATACCGTACGTTTCAGCGAGGCTTCTGCACTTACCCCGGTTGACCTGAGTCTGACAGGCGCCAATTATACCTGGGATTTCTCAGGCCTTCAGTCTGTATCACAGGATGTGGATAGTTTTTTGTCGGTTTCATCCACACCGCTGGTTTATTTTCTTTTTTTCGGATTCAGTTCAAACCTGGCCTCCAGAGGCGTTGACTTGTCCAGCTTTCCAGGGGTTCCCATCAGCGATGTGTACAGTTTTTTTAACAAATCATCCAATAACTATAAACAAACGGGTTATGGGGCCTCCATCAATGGAATAACCACCCCGATTGCCTTCAACAACGACGATATCGTTTACGATTTTCCGGTGAACTTTGGCAATGTAGATTCTTCCGATAGTGATTATTCCATTTCCCTCCCGGGTTTGGCTACCGCCATCGGAAGCCAGCACCGGGTGAATGTAGTTGACGGGTGGGGGAGTATCACCACCCCTTATGGAACCTTTAATGCATTGAGGATCGTTTCAACACTTACCGGAGAGGACTCTGTTTATCTTGACACCTTGGGATTTGGCTTTTCATCCCCCAGGCCGCTCACGCGTGAATACAAGTGGCTGGCCGATGCCCAGGATATTCCGGTTTTGCAAATAAATACAATAGAAACACTTGGTATTGAAACAGTTTCATTGATTAAGTACAGAGATAGTTTAAGGACTCCGGTTGGATTGCCGGCCAATTATCTTTCCCACACCCCCATGACCTTGGCACCCAATCCGAGTAAAGGAAGCGATGTGTTGGCAGTCATCAATTTAAAAAATGCTGCTTCGCTTGAAGTGTCCATCTATTCAGCCGAAGGACGTCTGGTCGACCGCCGTCAGGTACAATTGCAGGCCGGAAAACAAACCGTTGCCGTCAGACCTTCTGATTTGCAACTTAATGCAGGTGTCTACCTGGTTGAAATGAGCAGTCTGGGCGAGCGTTTTTCTGCCCGCATGGTCATTCAGCCCTGATGATGAGATTTTGGAGCCTGTAAATTTAAATTCCGATTCTTTATTTAAACGGAAGCAGTATATTTGCATCCCCTTTGAAGAAATTACGCTTGAAAGGGTGATTTATCCCCCTGCCCAGGTGGCGAAATTGGTAGACGCACCATCTTGAGGGGGTGGCGCCAACAGGCGTACGAGTTCGAATCTCGTCCTGGGCACTGGAACGTACAGTTCCCGAATGAAAAAAGTGGTTAAGTAATTAACCGGATATTCCTGAATTTAGCCCAGGTGGCGAAATTGGTAAACGTTGCGGTCTCAGAAGCCGTTGGTGTAACTACCTTGAGAGTTCGAGTCTCTCCCTGGGCACAAAAAAAAATCCCGCTTAATGGCGGGATTTTTTTTAACCATTTCTCCCTTTTCCTCAATTAATCCGCACTATCTGGCCTGACTCTATCCGATGATCAGTTGATGGTCAAATGTCAGGATCGCGGTAGAATTCTTCTCCGGTTTTGACGTTGTTAAGATGGATACACAAACTGCTTTACACCATTGTTCTGCTATCCTGCTTAACCGGCAGACCGGGACTTTTGATTTTTTGGCCACCTGCACTATGCTTGACGAATGAAGGCTAAAGGGCGGAAAACGATTCCTTCCTGAAAAGGATAAACAGGAAAGCGGCAATGGCAGAGAGCATAAATAACAGGGTAATGATCCCAATGAAATTTGATTTTTTCCGGTTGACATGACTACCCATTACTTTTTTATTGTTGCAGATATGCAGAATGATGGCAATCAGCACAGGCGAGGTGACACCATAAGCAATGGCAGAAACAATCAGGGCTCTGACCGGACTGATATCCAGAAACTGAATCAGAAAAGCAATGATTAACGAGACGATGATGACGCCGTAAAAGGCTTTTGCCTCATGGAATTTTTTATCCAGGCCCTCCGTCCAGTTGAACGTTTCGGCAAGAATATACGAGAGCGATCCGGCCAGGACCGGAATCGCCAGCATTCCGGTTCCGATAACGCCGATCGCGAAAAGGTGGTAGGCATAACTGCCGCTCAGCGGCTTCAGGGCGATGGCCGCCTCATCAACGGTATTGATGGTGTGGATACCTGCCGGGAAAAGCACTGCGCCACTGGTGAGAACGATGAAAAAAAACACAAGGTTGGAGAATAAGATGCCGAAACGCACATCAAATCGCATTTCATCGATGAGGTGCTTATCCACGATCAGCTTTTTGGATTGCATTTCTTCCACTTCCACAGAGGCCTGCCAGAAAAACAGATAGGGGGAAATGGTGGTACCCAGAATGCCGATCAGCGCTAGCAGGTAGGCTTCGCTGGCTTCGAAACTCGGCAGAAATGTGTTTTTTAATACATCCTTCCAGTTGATATCTCCCAAAAATGGAACAATACAATAACAGAACAATACCATGCACAACCATTTCAGTATGGTGGCCAGTTTCCTGTAGGACAGAAAAATAATGCTCGTCATGATCAGGACCGTAAAGGCCAGTGAGAATTCGTGTCCGCTGATGTCGGGGTATAACATACTGGCCACCGCGCCCATACCGGCTAAGTCGGCACCGATGTTTAACACAATAGCGGGGAAACTGAAAAGTACAACGATGTATAAAACCCATTGAGGATAGTGTCGCTTAACCGTTCCGGACAATCCTTCGCCGGTAACCATGCCGATTCGTGCACACATCTCCTGGATGGTGGCCATCATGGGATAGGTGATGATGGAGGTCCAGAGTAATTTATAACCGAATGCGGCTCCGGCCTGTGAGTACGTTGCTATTCCCGAAGGATCATCGTCGCTTGCTCCGGTAATTAATCCGGGTCCGATGGATTTCCAAATGCTGCCTCTCCGGGATTTCTTTTTTTCTTTTTTCACCATCTACAGAAGGGATATTATAAAACTAATGCAGAAAGTAATCCACCGGAAGGGAATGAAAGACGTGGTAATTAACAGGATTCAACGGATCAGGATTAATTTTTTCTTCGTAACGGCCTTTCCCGAGTCGAGTACCTGTACGAGGTACAAACCATCCGCCAGGTTTTGAATGGGAAGATCCAGGCTTGATTTCGAGGTGCGTATGGTTTCCCCGACCAATTGACCGGAAGCGCTGAAAATTGAAATCTCATACGGACCCGGTGCATGGTTGCTGATCTGCAGACGGGCAATGTTTTTGGCAGGGTTGGGATGAATACTGAAGTTCTGAGTAGGCGCTAAGTCGTTTGTTCCGGTGGTACCGGTAATGCTGATGTCGTCAAGGGAAAATCCGGCATTCACCACATTGAAATCACTGATAAACCTGAACCGAAGTTGCAGGTAGCTGTTCCCCCACGGACTGAGGTAGGAATAGCTGCTGGATTGCCAGCCGTTGGAAATGCCGCTCCATCCAATCTGACTTTGTGTGATAGCAGAATTGTACCAGTTAATTCCGGCGGGGTCGTTCAGATTTCCCAGCCTCTGCCAGGTGTTTCCGTTGGTGGAATACTCCACAAACATTCCATCGGCTCCGGATTCAGATGAGTAATTCAACCAGAACTGAATGTTGATCTGGTTATAGGGACTCAGATCAAAGATCGGAGAGGTAAGTATGGCCTGGGCCAGGTTGTAATATGGACTGTTTAAATTAATATCCCAGCATGAATTACCGGAAAAGGTGGTGTTGAGGGGTGGAAAATTAGGTTGTCCGAGTTCCCAGTTGGTATTCCCGGGCCCTGTGTTATTTCCCCATCCATTCGATCCGGCTTCGAAGTCGTAGAAATAAGGCAAACCTGCGGTTACCACACCAAAGAAATTACTGCGTACTGTATCATTTCCCTGATACAGATCAGAGGGCCAGTCGATATAAACTTCGAGTGCATTGGGACCGCCGGCCGGTATAAGCGACGGGAGGGAGACCGGCACCATTGAGTCGGTAAGCAGATTTCCGTTCCAGTTATAAATTACCGGACTGCCGCCGTTGAGCCGGTATACAATATTCAGGGTGCTGACCGGCAACGACCCCTTATTCTGAAGGTAAACCTCCACATTGGTGGAAACCCCCTGAATGGCATTGCTGCCCGGAGACAAAATGGAAAGGAGCGCAGCGTCATTGCTGTACACCGTGGTGATGGCGAAATCATCAATGCTGACACCGTCCGTATTCTGTGAAAGGTCAGATGTAAAAACAAAGCGGAGTTGTATCGAGTTGTTAAGCGTTAAGGCATCCAGGTTATACTCACATTGAATCCAGCCGATGGAGCTGCCGGCCCAGCCGGGTTTGAAAGATGAATTCAGTGAACTGTCATTGTACCAGTTAATTCCGTTGGTATCGTTGAGGATACCCATGGTGTACCAATTGGTATCGTTCGCGGTTTTATAATCAATCCGCAGTCCATCCCAGAATTGTTCCGTGTTCCTGTTTTGTTTAAAGAGGATTCTGGGGTGTATCGAGCTACTGAGATCAAAAATGGGCGAATAGAGGCTGCAATGGGCTCCCGACTGGTATCCGCTGTTCAGGTTGATGTCCCAGGCCGAGGGAGCTGAATAGGCCCCGGTGGTGGCACCGTACTGAGGCGTTCCAAGTTCCCAGGTTGTTCCGGGGGTTCCTGTGTTTTCAGTGTACCATCCCAGGTTGCCTGTGTCAAAGTCATCGATAAAAGTAGGGGTGTATTGATTGATTCCTGCCAACTGGAAACAGAATGAATTGTTGGTGCTGTCGGCATCGTTGTTGACGCTGATGGTGCCGCAAACCACATTGCTGGCCTGGCTGAGGATAAAGCCAGGTAAACTGATGATGGCCGTATCGCCGGGTAAAATCGTACTGATCTGCGTCCCGCTGGTGATAAAAACTCCGTTTACCGAATAGGAAAAATTGAAATTACTGATGGCTTGTCCTCCGTGGTTGCGTACACTGAACAGGATGGGATCGCTGGTGGTGCCCACCGCATAGGCCGGATTGCTGGTGCGAAGGTTTACCAGAGCGCCGTCATAGTCAGGAAGTGCTGCAATGGAGAAGTCATCGATGCTGATGCCCTGATAACTGACCGAGGGATCAGAGGTAAATACAAACCGGAAACGCACATTGTTTTGTCCGGTCAGGGCGGAGAGAATGTAACTGGATTGCTTCCAGGAATTTGAGTTTCCGGTCCAGGCGGCCTGGTTGGAAGATATAATGTTGTCATCGTTGTACCAGTTAATTCCTAAAGGGTCAGCATAGCTTCCCAGAACCAGCCAGCTTAGCCCATTGTCGGTGGAATATTCCATGCGTGTGCCATCCCAGTTGCTTTCAACAAAGTAGTTCATCCAGAACGACAGCCTGCACAACCCAACAGAGCTCAGGTCAAAAGCGGGGGTGTTTAAAATGGCGTTCGCATTGCCGGAATAGGCCGTGTCAAGGTTGATGTCCCAACAGTAATTTCCGGAATGAGCGGAGGAGGTCTGCAGGTAGTTGGGTGTTCCGTATTCCCAGAGCGTGGCGTTGGGAGCTGTCTGGCTCCATCCGCCGTTTCCGCTTTCAAAATCTTCCAGGTAGGGTATAGTTTGCATTGGAAGTACACTAACGGACATGCAAAGCGTATCATTTCCGGAATTGGTATCGCCGGGTGAACTGGCAAAAGCGCAAAGTGTATTGTTACTGAGGGAAAATACGGAACTACCAAGGAGGAACGTGTCGGTTTGTCCTGGCAGTAAGCCGGCAAGGAATTGCACACCGGGGTAGGGGGTTCCGTTAATTGTGTATCCGCAGTTCACCGTGTCGAGGGTAAAGGCGGAGACATTCTGAACCACGATCCGGATGTTCTGAAGGCCACCGTTTACAATGGCTGAAGGCGATAAGATGCTCAGCAGGGCGACATCAGCTGCAGCGAATGGGTATTCAGCCAGGCTTACATCGTCCAGGAAGATACCGGGTTGCGCGCTGCCAAAAGAGCTATTGCTTCTGAATACAAATCTGAACCGGATGCTGTCAGGGCTGCCCAGGAAATCAAGAGAGATTCCTGATTGCAGCCAGCCGTTTGAATTCCCGGTAAAAGCGGCTTGCCCGGTTGAGAAGATAGAGGAGGAATTGTACCAGTTTGCTCCGAAAGGGGTTCCATAGGCACCGAGTAAATTCCAGTTAACATCATCGGTTGAATACTCCATGTGCATACCATCAAGACCCGATGACATATACCTGAATTGACGGAAACTGAAATAGGGTTGTGTTAAAGAGGCAATATAGAATTTTGGTGAGCTGAGATAGGCAAATGATCCGGCACGGTATCCCGAATCAAGATCTGTTCCCCAGCAATTGGGGGAACTGTATGCACCCTGTGTTCCCGGTGCTGAGGGGAGGCCGAGTTCCCAGCCAGTGCCGCTTTGGGTAAGCGAATTCCAGTTGCCATTGCCATTGTCAAAATTCTCGAAATAGGGAAAGCTGCTAACCTGCGCCACACTGAACTGACAGGATACGATAAAAAACAGTATACATCCGGATAGGATGTTGAGGAAGCAGGAGCAGGGCCTTTCCATGAATGTTGAAGGATGGGTGTCGGATGAGTAAAGTTATCAAAATTCAATCAGCTTCAGGCCCGGTCCTCTTTTCCACCCCCAGGAATCCTTAATGGTGCGCAGGAATGTGCTTTTTCTCCTAATTTCCAGGCTCTTCCATACCGATGACGGACTTGCCTTTTTTATCGAAAAGATTGGATTTTTAAGGTATTTTAAGTGGAAAGCTCAGATCATTTGAGTTACTTTGAGAACACTTAATTCTAAAGCCATGAAAAAACTATTACTGGTTATCCTGCTTTCCATCGGCTTCACTGCCAATACCAGGGCCTCTCACATGATGGGAGGGCAAATCACGCTGGAACATGTCAGCGGGATGGATTATCATTTGGTGTATACTGCGTACAGGGATATGACAGGTATTCCGATTGCCCTGGTGTCGAATATTAATTTCGTGGATTCATTATCAGGGACCAGTTTCCAGATTGCTATCCCTTACGATACATCGGTCACAGTGTTGGTTCCGGGTGTTGAACAGTACGTGTATGATACGATCATCACGTTCCCTTCTACGGGCCAGTGGTATATTTCATACCAGGAATGCTGCCGGAATGCAGCCATTCTGAATATGACCAGTCCGGGAGGAGAATACCACCATTTTTATTCCATTGTGCAGATTGATTCATCCAATTCCACTCCCGTTTTCCTGAACCCGCCCATTGTGCTGGCGCAGGATAGTGTACCTTTCTATTACAATCCGCTTCCTTTCGATGCCGACGGTGACTCCATTGCCTGGTCATTGGATGTTCCGCTTTCCAACAACGGAACACCGGTTGCAGGGTATACTTTACCGCCTTCTGATTCATTGGTGCCTTTCAACATGGATCCGATTACCGGAGAAATTACGTTCCTTCCGAATACATTGGGTAATTTCCAGGTTTCTGTCAGAGTGAAGGAGTACCGGAACGGTATTCAAATCGGGGAGATTACACGCGATATGCAAATTATTGTGGTGCCAAGTCCGAACATTCCGGTCGTAGCCATGATCAATGCCAATACGGCGCCCTTCAATGGGAAATCCTACACCATCGCTCCCGGTGCAGCCTTCAGCATGAACATTACCGTGTTTGATCAGGATATTCAGGCGGTAAGCATCAGCGGATCGGGTGAACCCTTCCTGCTTGCTGCTAATCCTGCTGTCTTGTCAGTCACCAATGGAACAGGATCGGCTTCCGCCAGCGTTACCTGGACTCCGAATGCTGCACAGGCCAGAACTGCTCCTTATGTCATCGGTTTAAGGATTTCTGAACCGTACCTTAACTATGTATTTCAAAGCGATATTTCTGTGACCTTACGTGTGGGCATAGGAACTACAGGGTTGAACGAGAATGAAAAACAACAGGCGGTGCTGATTTCACCGAATCCCTCCGATGGTAATTTCAATATCCAGTTTTCAGCTGCGTCAGCTGATCCTGTATTGGTTAGAATCATGAGTGTGGATGGAAAAGTTGCAGCCTCCTTTACCAACGAAATGATTCAAAGTGGACTGAATTTAATTCAGGTCAACAATTTGAATTTGTCGAAAGGAGCATACCTCGTTCAGCTGGAACAAAGCGGCCGCTTGGTCGGTACTCAGCGCATGGTGATCCATCAGTAAAAGCAAAACAATGAAGAAGGGGATTGCCTGTCCAGGCAATCCCCTCTTTTATTTTTCGCTCATGGAGTAAGGCCGGTTTCATACATTTTTCATCATCAAGCAAGAAACAGTACCAAATTTGGAATAATCTTTGAATGCTCACACCGATCTACATCAAACTATGAAGAAATACAAGATCTTACCCGGCGTTATGTTTTTATTCCTTCTTGCTTCCTGTGCTCCCAAAATACCTTTTACGCAGGCGATCCGTGAGCAATATAAACTGAGCCCGGAGGAGATGAAGGGTATACAGTATTATCTTTCTGATCCTGTGGCTTTGAGGAGGGGTGAAACCAATGAAAATCAAAAGAGCACGGAGGATGGTAAACTGGTGGTGGAAAGTGGCCGATCGATTGATCAGGTGACGATTAAAGCCAACACCGAAGGGGCCATGGAGCAGGCGGTGGATTTAAAAACCATTACAGTTGCATTTGAAGAAGGCGCAGAGAAGCAACTGGTTTTCAGCAGCAACAGAAGCAGAAACGGGTATTATACTTTACAGGCGCTTTCCTGGGAGAATGGGCGGGGAAAAATCAATTATGGTGGTCAAACCTGGTATTCGAATCCGGGGAGTGATAAAGCCATCCTGCTTTTTAAAATGAAAAGCATCCGTAAACTTCGGGTGAATGAAAAGGTCGCCAGAGGGCGCAAAGTGAACTGATCGCTGGTCAGCACTTCGCCTGATCTTGCACGAACCTATCCCTGAAGAAGGCTTCGCTTTTTGTAAGTGAAATATCCATGCAACACGACGGCCAGCAGGATGACGGAGCTCCCGATGTAAAATTCAGTAACCAGCATTTTATGTTCGTTGTAAATCAGAATCGCCAGAACGATGCTGTACAAGGGCTCCAGGTTTACGCTCAGGTTCATGGTGAAGGCGTCAATCTTCTGCAAGGCATGCAGGGAAAGGGTCATGGCAAAAGTGGTGCATACAATGCTAAGGATTAACAGGTAAAAAAGGTCTTCGCCGGATGGGTACAGGAAGTTGCTGCCATTGATGGAAAACCACAAGGGCAACAACAAGGTTAAGAGAATGAACCCCGTTCCCAGTTCGTAAAAAGTAATGACGGAGGGATCTATTTTTGAACTGATCCGCTTATTCAGGATGGTGAACACTGAGGCCAGGAATGCACTGGCAAGTGAAAGCAGAATGCCCTTCAGATAATATTCCTGTACCGAGAAAATGATGTAGATTCCTGCCATCACACCCAGGCCCAGGCCTATCTCGGAAGCCTTGGGCCTTTTCCCTTTGAGAAGAGGATCAAGCAGAGCGGTAAAAAGAGCCACACTGGAAAAGCAGGAAATGGCAATCGATACATTGGAGGCTTTTATGGCTCCGTAAAAAGTAATCCAGTGCAGGGTGATGACAAATCCAATGCCGGCCACATGAAGTAATTGAGCCGGTCTGAGCGGTTGTAATTTCCTTCCTGCAAGCAGGAACAGAACCATGGCAATGGCGCTGAAGAGCATACGGTACCACACCAGCAGGCCCTCGTCCAGTTGAATGGCTTTCCCGAGAATGGCGGTGAATCCCCAGAGCAAGATCGCTGTATGCATCTGGAGATATGCTTTACGCATCTTTAAAAACGGAGCAGGTTTTCGTAGAGTTCTTTGGTAGGTAAGCCAACTACATTGTAATAGGAACCTAAAATATATTCAATTCCGACCATGCCAATCCAGTCCTGTATACCATAGGCGCCGGCTTTGTCAAGGGGGGAATAGTTTTCCAGGTAATATTCAATTTCATTGTCACGAAGCATTTTAAAGGAAACTTCGGTCTTGACAAAAAAAGATTCCGATTTTCTGGCCGACATGATACAAACACCGGTTATCACGGAATGCTTCCTGCCGGAAAGTAATTTTAACATCCGCTCCGCATCCTTCAGGTCAGCAGGCTTTCCGATAATCAATTCATCCAGGGCCACAATCGTATCCGCAGTGATGACGATTCCTCCGCCCGCAACATCATTCTTGAAAGCCAGTGATTTTTTCCGCGCCAGAAACATCGCAATGTCTTCTCTTCTGAACTGGTCCGGAAAAGATTCATCAATATCTTTTTTGAGGATTTCGTATTTTAATCCTAACTGTTTAAACAATTCTTCTCTCCTTGGAGAATTTGATCCCAGTATAATCCTGGTTCCTTCAAATTTGCTTTGTAAGGGGTTCATGGTCATAATCAATTGAAACTGTAATAGAATACTGCTAATGAAATGATACCGGTAAACATAGTTATTTTAAGCCATAAACTGGCATTGGAATAGTCTGATTTCTCACGTGCTTTCATCAGTTTTATACAGAGGATCAGCAAGGGGAAATCTACGAAGACAAGGATAAAATAAAAAGGAAGCGGGGTTTCCCATTGTCTGCTCAGTATCTGAATGCCTGCCAGTAAAACAAGAAGCAGGAGGGTAAGCACGATGCTTGTGAATTTACTGATCCCGGGTCCCAGCCAGGTAGGTAGGGTCTGGCATCCGTTCTTCCGGTCGCCTTCAAGATCCTCAATATCCTTAATCAATTCCCGGATAAAGGTGGTGATAAATGAAAAAAACATATAGGCTCCCACCATGAGCATCACGGCAGGGTTTTCTTTGGCAAAGGGCTCAGGCAAAATCACCATAAAAATAACCAGTGCCGACAAGAGGGAAATGATCACATTGCCGAGCAACGGGATGCATTTATAGGAAGTGGAGTAAAAATAAAGCAGGCCCGCACAAACCATGTTGATCATGGCGATATAGGAATACCCTTGAACATAGGTCAGAAAAAAACCACCGGCAATTCCCAGAAAGGTCAATACCAGATAATAAGTGTGTGCCGACTCCTTTGAAATACCGGACCCGATAATTTTTCTTTCTGGTTTATTGATGGCATCGATGTCGGCATCTTCAATATCGTTGATCACATAGCCTCCTGCAGCAATACAGACACAGGAAAGCACCAGAACGAAGAATTCGAAACCGGTGAGAAGTAATCCTTTATTATCAAACTCGAGCAGGGGGGAAGCCAGGGCATACCGCACCAGGTATTGTAAAAGTACAATCATGGCCAGGTTCGGCCATCGTGCGAGTTGGAGGTAATTTACCATTGCAATCAACCTTGGTCAGTTCCGGATGTATTACTGCCAGTCTCCTTTTAATTGCAAAACCTGCTCTATAACATCGCGCACGCAACCCTTTCCACCGGGTATCATGGAAATGTAATGGCATACTTCCCTGATCTGGTGAACAGCATCGGACGGACAAGTTCTGATTCCGCAATGTTTCAAGACCTCAAGATCCGGCATATCATCTCCCATGTACAGCACTTCACCTGCAGAAATCCGGTGCTTCAGGAGCAGATTCTCGAGCTTTGAAAGTTTATTTTCTATTCCGATGTGTACCTCATCGATCCCCAGCCTTTCCAGTCTTTTGGCAACACCCTCCGGCGTACTTCCGCTGATCACAAAAATGAAATAACCTTTTTTGGCGGCCAGCTGAATGGCATAACCATCCTTGATATTCATGGTCCTGAACATGGACCCATCGGGCTGAATAAGCAGACTGCCGTCGG
Organism: Bacteroidia bacterium; assembly: GCA_016788185.1. Taxonomy (GTDB): domain Bacteria; phylum Bacteroidota; class Bacteroidia; order AKYH767-A; family OLB10; genus JAJTFW01. The sequence goes on from JAEUTF010000058.1 coordinate 30,605, forward strand.
TCAGCACACCGTCAACATCAAATACGAAGCAACGAACTTTCTTTAATAATTCCTTGAAATTAACCTCTGTAAGCATGGCTGTAAAGATAGTGGAATTGAATACGATAATGTGGTCGTGTAGGAACTCCTGATGGTGAAAAGACGCTGCCGGTAACCGGCCTTTTCAAGCTATAGTTTCAGGAAGTCGGCATACAATTTCTGCAGGTAGGCTTGTCCGTTCCTGACAGCTGAACTGTCGCTCCCCGGTTTAAGACTGGTGAAGGAAGGGAGAAAGCGCTTTTCTCCAAAAAGAAAGACAAACTGTTCCTGGCCCATCTTCCACCCGAATCCATTGTCGTAATTCAGGAAAACCCCCCTGCTTTTATCAGGTGCCAACAGGTTTCTGCTAAAGGTGTAAGCCTCGGAGCTTAGCTTATACTGTGAAAGAAGGGTGGCGGCAAGGTCGTGCTGACTGCCCGCCTCCTGAATCATCGTACCACGGTAGCGCTGGTCCAGTGGCATCCCGTAAAAGAGCAGCGGGATGTGGTAGCATTCCGGATCGTAGTAATCCCGCCGTTCCGGCAGGGGGTGACCGTGATCGGCAACAAAAATAAACAAGGTATTGTTGTACCAGGATGTCTTCTTTGCCCTCCTGAAAAAGGAAGCCATACACCGGTCGGTGTAGCCGGCTGCACGCCTGAATTTGTCGGGTTCACTCATCTTAGCGTGGTGGATTTCTCCGGGTACCTCAAAGGGTTCGTGCGTACTCAGCGTGAGCGCCATTGAAAAGAAGGGCTCTTTTGTTTTGTTGAGGTCCGTAAGGAGTTTGTCAAAGAGGAATTCGTCATGGGCACCCCACTTGCTGTTCATCTGCCGGTCTTCAAAGTCATTTTTGCCGACAATTTGTTTGAATTTCGCCTCCAGCAAAAAGGTGTTCATATTGGCAAAACCAAGTTCTCCGCCATAATGAAAGGAGGTCTGATAACCCATTTCGTTAAAATCATGACTCAGCATGGGCAGCTTTCTGAGTTTATCTGTAAACCTCGACAGGCTATGGTTGGGTTGGGCAGGAAAGCCGCTGAGCAAGGAAGGAAACATCTGGTCCGTTCTTCTGCCGCTGGAATAAATCTGCGAGAAGAGGATTCCTGAATCACATAGCGCATTGAAAAATGGGGTTACATCCTTTCTCCCGTTTAAAGGGCCAATGATATCGGCCGTCCAGCTTTCAAGAACGATGAGTACAACATTGGGCCGGGCCGCCTGAAGGACTCGGAGTGATGTACTTTCTTTTCCACCGGATTCACCAAATCTTACTGCCATTTCTTCTTCCGGCATGAATACATAAGGATTCTTTTTACCCAGCCCGCTTTTGCTTACGTTGTTTAGGAGGTACCAGGCAGGGTTGGTAGCGGCATGATTGAGTGGGCTTACCTCTGAGAAATAGGCTGAACTTTCATTGATGGGTATTTCCTGAAACCCGCCGCGCATACCAACGGGAAGCAATAAAAGAAACAGGGCCGGGAAAAGCAGGTCCTTTTTAGCAGTGAACCCGGCTTCGTCGACCCGGATAAAAATCCTGTAGGATCTGAGGGCAATCCAGAACAGCAGAAACAAACCCGATAGCTGTAAGATCAGCTGCATCGTGGTCAGTGAAGCGGTAATTCCTTCCGGATCCTGCAAAAAGCTCAATGCCCGGGCATTCAGAAGGGTGCCCCATGCTTCATAGATCCCAAGATTGCCGAGCAATAAACTGATCGTCAATAACAGGAAAAGCTGGTTGATACCGTGTATCAGTTGAATCAGCCATTTTTTGTGCAGGAGCAGATACGCAAGCCAGAGCAAGGCGGGAATCGCAACCAGGTACGAGATGGCTGAGAGGTCAAGCCGAAAGCCGTATACAAAACACAGGGGCCACTGGCTGAGTTCATAGTGAGGGAAACTGATCGCCAGCAGAACCAGAAATCCTATCCTGGCAATGAAAAAAAGTGTCAGCCAAAAAATAATAAGTCGGGGAAGAAAGGTTCGGTTGCTCATCGCCTCAGGCACACAAAGGTATAACGAATGCAATTATGGAGTGGCAAAAAGTCCCGGTAGGGTTTCATGGTTTTGCCGGCTGCAAAAACCTGTAAAATCACAGGGATAAGGTTGGTTGCACTGCACTCCCATTTCAATGGCAGGGATGCGTGGTGCCGCCAGTGTTTTTTTCATTTCCCCCAGGTACATTTCAATGTTTTTGCATTGCATTTTGCAAAATTCAGTATAATCGCTGATCCTGAAAATGGAAGCAGCGGGAGCCTGATCATCGGTATCATGCAGGGGGGCCGACAAATGAATGAAGCCGGCCTTTCCGGGTATCATCCCGGTGCCGCATAAAACAAAATACTGAAGGGCGAGGTCCTCACAATACACCGGTGAAATGTGTTCACTGCTTTTCACTTCATAAAGATGCCATTCGCCTTTATCCTTCACGAGGATGTCGCAATAGATCAGCGCACCTTGGTATAAAAAAGCGGCTTCGTAAATTGTGCTGACGCCTTCCCGGATCAGGGCCCGGGTTTCTTCAACACTTTTGGTGTACTGGAAAATGCTGGAAGGAGTGGCATCCACGCCTCCCGGAAACAATTCCCTGGCCCGGACTCCAAGGGAATGACCACGTTGAAACCTGGCTTTTCGCTCAGGGGAAAGGGGATCTCTTTTTTTGAAATGATATTTATAGAGATAAAGTGCTTTTAGGCATTGCCGGCCTTTGATGTATCCGGTTTTTGACAACCAGGCTTTCATCCCCATTTCCGGAAAGATTGATACTGTTCCACCAGCCGGATGCATTCGGTGGCTTCTTTGGCATCGTGAACCCGAAGTATGTTGGCGCCTCCCAGCAAAGCCAGCGTGTTTAAAATACTGGTTCCGTTAAGAGCATTTTCAGGTTTTATATGGAGTACCTTGTTGATCATCGATTTTCTGGAAAGTCCGGCCAGGATCGGGCAACCCAATACCTGGAAAACATTCAGATTTGCCAATAGGGTAAAATTATGGCCGGTGGTTTTTCCAAATCCAAAGCCGGGATCTATAATAATGTCATGAATCCCAAGATTTCGCATGAAAGCCACCCTTTCCTGGAGAAAGGAGAGCACCTCCGGCACCACGTCCTCATACACGGGGTCTTTTTGCATGGTGGCCGGTACCCCCTGCATGTGCATCAAAATATAGGGCAGGCCTGTTTCTGCCACCGTGGAAGCCATCTGAGGGTCCAGAAGGCCTCCCGAAATATCGTTGATGATATGTGCTCCATGCTCGTATGCGGCCCGGACAAGGCTGCTTCTCCAGGTGTCGACGGAGATGAAAATGTCGGGAAATTTCCCGGAAATAAGTTTCAGGGCCGGAATAAGTCGCTCCATTTCCAGAGATTCCGGGATCATTTCGGCCCCGGGTCGGTAGGAAGCGGCTCCAATATCAATGATTTGCGCTCCACCCGTGATTAATTCTTCCGCTTTTTTCAGTATGCCGCTTTCTTCGGTAAATTTGCCGCCGTCATAGAATGAATCAGGGCTGATATTCAGGATGCCCATCACAACGGGCTTGCTGAGGTCCAGAAGCCTGCCTCTGCAATTGAGCAGCTTCCCCGTCGGGTGAGGGGTAACAGGTGAAGAATCGTTCTGACTCATAGAATTTTCATTTGTAAAATAAGAAATTGCGCATGTCATCATTGACCTCTATACAGTACGACGAAGCCGTCGCCCGTTGCAAAGATATCTACCTGAAAAAAATGAAGGATTATGGCTCCGCATGGCGGATCCTGCGGCCGTCTTCGCTGACCGACCAGATCTTCATCAAGGCACAAAGGATAAGGAGCATCGAGGAGAAGGGCCATCAGAAGGTGATGGAAGGGGTGGAAAGTGAGTTTGTCGGCATCGTGAACTATGCGGTCATGGGACTGATTCAAATCGGACTCCATTCCGATGCACCCCTGGAATTAAGCCCGGAGGAGGCTTTGAAATATTACGAGTTGCATGTGGCCAAAGTGAAAGCGCTGATGATGGACAAGAACCATGATTACGGAGAAGCCTGGAGGGATATGCGGGTCAGTTCAATGACGGATCTGATCCTGATGAAACTTTTAAGAATAAAGCAGATTGAAGATAACAGCGGCACGACCCTCATCAGTGAAGGAGTGGATGCCAATTACGCCGACATCATCAACTACGCTATTTTCGCCCTTATCAAACTGAAAGAACAACAAACTGTATAAAACGAACTGGTCTGCTTATGAAATTCCTGGTTAATCTTTCCCGCCTCCTGGTTGGTGTGCTCTTTATTATTTCCGGCCTTATCAAAGCCAATGATCCGCTGGGATTCTCCTACAAACTGGATGAATACTTTACGGTTTTTCAGATGCCCTTCCTCAGCGAAGTTTCCCTGGCCCTGGCCATGATCATCTGCATCCTGGAGGTAGGTCTGGGTATCGCCACACTGGTAGGCTATCGGATGGTGTTGGTGAGTTGGCTGATGTTGCTGATGATAGTTTTCTTCACATTCCTGACTTTTTATTCAGCCTATTTCGATGTAGTGAAGGATTGCGGATGTTTCGGAGATGCCTTAAAACTGAAGCCCTGGGAGTCCTTTAACAAGGACCTCGCGTTACTGGTATTCATACTCCTGATTTTCTTCCGGAGAAAAGAAATCAAGCCTTTCCCATCTGCTTCGGTTGCCGCCATGGTGTCAGTTGGGGGACTGGTCCTCACCACATGGTTTACCTGGCATTGTTATGCCCATTTACCGGTGAAGGATTTTCGTCCCTATGCCATCGGAAAAAACATCAACGAAGGAATGCAACTCCCGGCCGGAGCGGTCAGCGACAGTGTGGTGATGGTCTTTATTTACAAAGACACGAAATCCGGTGCGCAGTTTGAAGTCGGACTGGATTCGGTTTCCTGGTTTTCCGGCGATTCAACCTTTCAGTTTGTGGACAGAATTGACAAACTGGTGCGTGAGGGCGATAAGGCTCCCATTCATGATTTCGCCATCCGTGACGCGGAAGACAATGACCTGGCCCAGGATTTCCTGAACAGGGATGATTATGTTTTTATGTTGGTAGCGTACGACCTTTCTAAATCCAATACGCAGGTGCAGGAAACCGTAAATGCATTTGCAGGACTGTGCCAGAAGAATGATATCGAATTTTTCGGGCTTACTTCAACGATCCCTGCCGAAACCGATAAGTTCAGACACGAACACCAGAACATGTTCCCGTACTACTTCTGCGATGGAACCGCACTCAAAACCATTATCCGTTCCAATCCCGGACTTGTGCTGTTGAAGAAGGGAACGGTAGTGGATATGTGGCATTACAACGACTTTCCCTCCTTTGAAGAGGTGAACATGAAGTATCTGAAAAAAAAGTAAGTTCCCCGCTGACGGATTGGTCAAATCGATAATTTAGGGGAGTGCTTAAGCTTTTTCTTGATAAGGTTTTCTATGGATTGCTGGTGACGGCCGGCGTGGTGATGATTGTCTTTTTCCTCTTTACAATTTTACCCGGAGATCCCGCCCGGATGATATTGGGACAAAGGGCTGACCTGGTGTCTGTGGAGACCATCAACCGGGAACTGGGCCGTGATTTGCCGGTATCAAGCCAGTTCCTGCTCTATGTGAATGATCTTTCTCCACTGGCACTGCTGAATACCCGGGATTCATCGTCCAGGATTTTTGCCGATGCCTCCAAATATGGAAGCTTCATTCAGATCCTGGATACCGGGAGCAAGACGCTCGTGCTAAAGAAGCCCTACTTGAGGAGATCTTACCAGACACGCGACGATGTGACCGCTGTTTTACTGGACGCCCTTCCCGGAACGGTGGTGCTCGCCGTAGCGGCGCTTGTTTTTGCCGCCTTTTTTGGAATTCTCCTTGGCACCTGGTCGGCCCTTCGCTATCAGCACTGGGATGACAACTTGAATTTGATAATCAGTGTCTTGGGGATGTCAGTGCCTTCCTTTTTTGCAGGCATCATCATGGCCTGGTTGTTTGGTTTTGTATGGAGAGACTGGACCGGCCTTGAAATGACCGGAAGTTTGTACGTGGTGGATCCGTTCGAGGGGATGAGTATTCAATGGAAAAATCTGATCCTTCCGGCGATAACATTGGGTATCCGGCCACTTTCCGTCATCGTACAGCTTACGCGTTCCTCTATGCTGGAAGTGCTTGGACTCGATTATGTGAGAACGGCAAGGGCGAAAGGACTTTCTCCCTTTGCAGTCGTTGTAAAGCATGCGTTGAGAAACGCTTTAAACCCGGTGCTGACCGCCATTTCGGGCTGGCTGGGTTCGCTGCTGGCCGGTGCGGTTTTCATCGAGTATATTTTTGGCTGGAAAGGGGTCGGAAAGGTGACGGTGGACGCGCTCGAACATTATGATTTCCCGGTTGTGATGGGCGCGGTGTTAATGGTATCTGTGTTCTTCGTGATCATTAATATTCTTGTCGATCTGCTTTACGCACGACTGGACCCACGTGTACGGGCATGAAGGGTTGATGGTACGCTTGCCAAAAGACTGATCCGATCGTTTAAAGACAATTTTTTTCAGTTTATCAGGTTTTTATTGCGTGCAGGCAGAGTGTGAAATTTGTTCATTTCAAACATGGAGGGTGATGATACGATGGCCGCTCTGTGTTATTAACAAGACTTTAACGAAAAATAGGGCATTTGTTCAGAAACTGTTCACGAATATTGGTATATACTTGCATCGTCTCAAATTCTATTAAATCATGGTTGATATCAGGGAGATTAACGAAAAAATACAGCAGGAATCGGCTTTCATTGAATTGCTGAACATGGAGCTGGGAAAGGTGATCGTTGGGCAAAAGCATATGCTTGACCGGCTGCTGATTGGATTGCTTTCCAATGGCCATTTGCTGCTGGAAGGGGTGCCGGGTCTGGCGAAAACCCTGGCGATAAAATCTCTTTCTTCGGCTATTCACGCGAAGTTCAGCCGGCTTCAGTTTACGCCTGACTTGCTTCCGGCCGACCTGGTAGGTACCATGATTTATAACCAGAAACAGGAACAGTTCACAGTCAGGAAAGGTCCTTTGTTTGCCAATTTTGTTTTGGCGGATGAAATCAACCGCGCACCGGCGAAAGTACAGAGTGCATTGCTCGAAGCCATGCAGGAGCGTCAGGTGACGATCGGAGATCAGACTTTCCCCCTGGAAGAACCCTTTCTGGTGCTGGCTACCCAAAACCCGATTGAGCAGGAGGGAACCTATCCTTTGCCGGAAGCCCAGTTGGATCGTTTCATGCTGAAAGTGGTGATTGGTTACCCGACCAAAGAGGATGAACGCATGATCATGCGACAGAATCTGGCCCAGGAATTTCCCAAAATAAATCCGGTATTGCATCCCGATACCATCGTGAAAGCCCGGGCCGCCGTTCGCGATGTTTACATGGATGAAAAAATCGAAAAGTACATTCTTGATATTGTTTTTGCCACCCGCTTCCCGAAGGAAAATAACCTCCGCAAGTTGGAGAATCTGATCAGCTACGGCGGATCTCCCCGTGCAAGTATCAACCTGGCACTCGCCTCCAAGGCGTATGCATTTATCAAGCGAAGAGGGTATGTCATTCCGGAGGATGTTCGTGCCGTAAGTCATGATGTAATGAGACACCGGATCGGACTTTCCTACGAAGCCGAAGCGGAAAACATCACGACGGATGATGTCATCAGTGAGGTGTTGAATATCGTTGAAGTGCCTTAGAGATCAACCTGCTCCGGCTATGGAATCATCGGAATTACTTAAGCGTGTCAGAAAAATCGAGATAAAGACCCGGGGGCTTTCCTCTCAGGTTTTTTCGGGTGAATACCATTCTGCTTTCAAGGGAAGAGGGATGGCGTTCAGTGAGGTGCGTGAGTACATCCCCGGTGACGATATACGGAGCATCGACTGGAACGTAACAGCGCGTTTCAATCATCCGTATGTGAAGATTTTTGAAGAAGAACGGGAGCTAACCGTGATGATCCTGGTTGATGTAAGCGCTTCCGGCGACTTCGGAACAAATTTCCGGTTTAAACGTGATCTGATTACAGAACTCTCGGCCGTGCTGGCCTTTTCGGCCATTGAAAACAATGACAAAGCCGGCGTTATATTGTTTTCTGACAAAATCGAATTGTTTATTCCTCCCAAAAAGGGGAAAACACATATCCTCAGAATTATCCGTGAATTGATCAACATTGAGCCGCAGGGAAAAGGTACAGACCTGAATGCCGCCTTGCGTTATTTCAATAACATGATCAAGAAACGCTGCATCGCCTTTGTGATTTCAGATTTTATGACCAGCGGCTATGAAGATGCCATCAAGGTGGCTTCCCGTAAACACGATCTGGCGGCCATACGGGTATATGATCCCCGCGAAGCAGAAATGCCCGACATTGGTCTCGTGCGGTTTAAAGACGCTGAAACAGGGCTTGTCAGTACGCTGGATGCTTCTGATCTGTCCGTGCGAAGGGATTATCATCTCTGGTGGAAACAAAGCAATGCACAGACATCTGATTTGCTGAACCGTTGTGGTATTGATCATGCCATCTTTCGCACAGACCAGCCATATGTTCAGCCATTGTTGAACCTGTTTAAAAAACGGGAGCGAAGAGCATGAGACCGCGGCTGATTTTAGGATTGTTCCTTGCCTTCCTGCTATCAAACTTCAACCTGAAGGCCCAGGAGGTCGTAGCCCGGCTTTCTGCTGACACCACCAAAATGCTGATTGGCCAGCCGCTAAGAATAGACTTGCAATTGAGTCAGGCAAGGTCAGTCGATGTCAGCTGGCCCATTATCATTGATTCCATGGGTAGCTTTGAAATTCTGGAGATGCTTCCTGTGGATACTCTCCCGGTTGACGACCCGCAACTTCTGCTCCGTTCCCAGTCATTTGTAGTATCCGCATACGACTCGGGAGTGTTTACCATTCCCGAAATAACATTCCGGTATAAATTGCCGGGCCAGGATAAGTTACAGGAAGTGCTGACGGATCCGCTTTCCATCCAGGTGTTCACCGTTCCCGTTGATACAACAGCCGACATCCGTGATATTCGTCCGATCGAAGCTGCTCCATTTGATCCCAGATGGATTTTTTGGATTATCCTGGGATACCATGCTTTACTCCTGATCACAGCTCTCGTGATCTGGTGGATACGCCGCCGAAAAATGGAACAGCCCGTACCACAAACCGGACCAGTGGTATTGACGCCACCGCATCTTACTGCCCTGGAGGCGCTCTCTGCATTGGAAGAGGAAAAAGTATGGCAGCAGGGACATATTAAATTATACTTTACAAGGTTGACAGATATCCTTCGTGTATACATGGATAAGCGGTGGATGGTAGGGGCCCTTGAACTGACCTCAGATGAAATTCTTGGACATGGTTTTCTCGCCACGGTAAACCCCGGGAACCGTGAAGAGTTAGAGCGCATCCTTCGTCTGGCTGATTTGGTGAAGTTCGCCAGGATGCAGGCGCTGGGAACAGAATGCGAGTGGGTCATGCAACTCGCCAGAAAGTTTGTGAAGGAAACCGCGCTCCTCGAACATCATCCCGAACCTGAAATGCATAAATTGAATGAACTGGACTGATTTCTCTGCCATGCACTTCCGGAATCCGGAATTACTCTGGTTGCTGCTGCTGGTACCGGTCATGATCCTGTATTTCCTGAAGGTAAAGAGGTACCGCCGTCCGCAAATGCGAATCAGCAGTACCGAGGCTTTTCGTCATTACAGGCCGTCCTGGAAGCAGCGGCTGATCAACCTGCCCATTGTGTTACGGATCCTGGCCGTGGCATTCATGGTGGTAGCGCTGGCAAGACCGCAATCTTCCTCCAAAGCTTCCAATGTAAAAACAGAAGGAATATCGATTGTAATTGCCCTCGATATTTCTTCCAGTATGCTGGCTGAAGACTTCCGGCCCAACAGAATTGAGGCTGCAAAAAAAGTGGCGCTTGATTTTATCGACGGCCGTCCGAATGATCTGATCGGTCTTGTCATCTTCAGTGGGCAAAGCTTTACGCAATGTCCGCTGACGTCTGATCATTCTGTTTTGCGGAATCTGCTGAAAGACATAAAATCGGGCATGCTGAAGGATGGAACTGCCATTGGTGAAGGATTGGCAACGGCGGTCAGCAGGTTGAAAGACGCTTCAACAAAAAGTAAAGTCGTGGTGGTGATCACGGACGGGGTGAACAATGCCGGATCCATACCGCCGATGACCGCCGGAGAAATAGCCAGCACTTTTGGTGTAAGGGTGTATTCAATCGGCGTGGGTACAAGGGGAATGGCACCCTATCCCACCAAAACGCTATTTGGAATCCAGTACCAGAATATGGAAGTACAGATCGATGAAGAACTGCTGACCAAAGTGGCTGAGATCACCGATGGCAGATATTTCCGGGCGGTAAACAACAAAAGGCTGGAAGCCATCTTTAACGAAATAGACAAACTGGAAAAGTCAAAGATTGAGATTACGGAATTCAAACGGTATACAGAAGAATACCTGCCATTTGCTTTTTTGGCTTGTATGCTGCTCCTGCTGGAATTGACATTACGTTATACCTGGTTAAGAAGTATACCCTGATACACTGCGCATGTTCAAACTGGATAATCCTCAGATGATTTACCTGTTCGCACTGGTACCCTTGCTCTTTTTCCTTTATTACAGAATGAGGAGATGGAAAAAGAGGGCCATCCGTCAGTTCGGCGATCCGGGTTTGGTCAGAAAGTTATATCCCTCTGTTTCCATCTCTCGTCCGGGACTAAAATTTACGCTTGCCTTGCTGGCTATGATCGCGCTGGTAGCCGGTCTATGCGGACCCCTGATTGGTTCAAGACTGGAAGAAGTAAAACGCAAGGGGGCCGATATCATCATTGCCTTGGATGTTTCCAATAGCATGCTGGCGGAAGACATCAAGCCCAACCGGCTCGGGAGGGCAAAGCAGGCGTTGAACCGATTGATCGACCGCCTGGAAGGCAATAGAATTGGCATCGTGGTGTTCGCCGGGGAGGCCTATGTGCAATTGCCGATTACCACGGATTACAATGCGGCCAAAATGTTTATTGAGTCCATCAATACGGAAATGGTGCCAACTCAAGGTACAGCCATTGGTGCCGCCATTGATCTGGCACGAAACTCTTTTACGGATACCACCCGAAAACACAGCGCAATAATTGTAATGACTGATGGTGAAAACCATGAAGACGATGCCGTGGAAGCTGCAAAAAATGCTGCCGATGCCGGTGTGAAGGTTTTTACCATCGGGATGGGTTCAGCGGAAGGCGGGCCTATCCCTGTGCACTCAAATGGGGCGGTAGTTGGTTTTAAACAGGACAATAGCGGTTCAACGGTAGTAACAAAATTGAATCCGGTCATGCTGAGTGAAGTGGCATCGGCCGGCAACGGACGTTTTATCAGAGCCACCAACTCAGACGATGGAATATCATTGGTACTGAAAGAGCTGAATGCGCTCGACAAGAAAGAATTTAAGGCCAAGATGTATACGGATTATGAGAACCAGTTTCAGTATTTCATCGGTCTGGCGCTGATGCTGATGCTGGTGGAGTTTTTGTTGGGTGAAATGAAAAGCAAGTGGATTGCTCAGTTAAATCTTTTTCAGGTTAAAAACAAAGGGGATCAATGAAAAACAGATCGATCTTATGGAAATGGGTCTGCGTGTTGACCTTGACGGGTCATTCGGTCGGGGCACAGATTTCAGAAATTTCTGGTGGGAACAGGGAATATGAAAAAGGACGATACAGGAATGCGGAGTCTTCCTACCGTAAAGCCCTTGAGAAAGATGCGCGTCAGTATACCGGAAACTATAATCTGGGGAATGCCCTTTACCGTCAGGGAAAGTTTGAAGAAGCCTCACAGCAATACCTGAATGCCTCGGCATTTAATAACCAGAAAGAGACACAGGCAAAGTCACTCTACAACATGGGAAATGCTTTTCTCAAGGCGGAAAAGTACAAAGAGAGTGTCGAATCTTACAAGAAGGCTTTGCGCATCAATCCCGGGGATGAGGATGCCCGGTATAATTTGTCTTATGCTTTGAAAAAATTAAGGCAACAGCAGCAAAATCAGGAGAAGAACAAAGAAGATCAGCAAAAAAAGCAACAGGATCAGCAGCAGAAGAATCAGGATCAGCAAAAAGATCAGCAGCAGAAAGATCAGCAAAAAGAACAGCAACAGCAATCGGGGCAGCAACCTAAACTCAGTAAAGAGGAAGCGGAGAGAATGCTTCGTGCTTTGAAGAACGATGAAAAGGATCTGCAAAAGGAAAAGGCAAGGAAATATCCGGTTACTTCTTCAAGTCCTGAGAAGAACTGGTGACAGGTTGTTGTAGGGAGGAGACAATTGCTTCTGTCACTTCTTTCGCCGCCGGCTCTCCGTTTACAGTGAGTGCCGATTCTGAATAGGAGGGAAGTCGCTTTTTCAGTGACGACAAAATGAACTCCATGATATCCACATCGTCCAGGTGCGCAATCAAGGGGCGTTTTTCTTTCCGGGGCGCAATCCTGTGAAACAATACACCCGGTTTACATTTCAGGTATACGGTCATCCCATGGGCTTTCATCCAGGCCATGTTTTGACCATAAGCCGGGCAACCTCCTCCGGTAGCTACTACAATCTGATGCATGTTTTCCAGGCTTTTCAGAGCCTGCTGCTCCTGGTTTCTGAAATAATCTTCGCCATGAACCCTGAAAATTTCCGGAATACTCAGGTGGGTTAATTTTTCAATGCGCTCATCCAGGTCGACATATTCAAACGCCAGTTTGCGTGCCAGAAGTTTGCCAACAGTAGTCTTTCCGGAGCCCATGTATCCGATAAGAAAAATTTTGTCAGGCAGTTCCATGCAGATTCATCTGGATTTCGGGAAACGCATTTTGTAATCAACATCCACTTTCCCTTTGGATATGTCATTCAGCCGGCCTTTCAGCATGGTTTTCTTCAGCGGACTGAGTTTATCGGTGAAGAGTATGCCTTCAATGTGGTCGTATTCATGCTGGATAATCCGGGCAATAATGCCTGTATACTCTTCGGTGTGGGTATCAAAATTTAAATCCTGGTAGCGGATAGTCAGTGTGGGAAGGCGGTTCACATCTTCCCGGATACCAGGAATGCTGAGGCATCCTTCGTTAAACTTCCAGGTTTCCCCCTCTTCACTCAGGATTTCTGCATTTATAAAAATCTTCTTGAATCCGTCACAGGAGGAATCTTCCTCCTTAAAAGGGCTGGCGTCAATCACGAAAAGCCGTATCGCCAAACCGATCTGCGGGGCCGCCAATCCAACCCCCTGGCTGTGATACATGGTTTTAAACATGTTGTCAATAAGCTCAGTCAGTTTGGGATGATCAGGGTGTATGGCAAGGGCTTTTTTCCGCAATACCGGATCGCCATAGGCTACAATAGGGTAGATCATTCTTTAAATGGAATACTGGTTAAATAATCTTGCAATAAAATAGTGGCACTGACCCGGTCGAGTACCCCTTTATCTCTTCGTACTTTTCTTGATTGTCCGCTTTCTAGCAAACTGCGGCTGGCGATTTTTGAAGTGAAACGCTCATCAAATAGTCGGACGGGGATAGCCGGAAATTTTGTTTGGAGGAGCCGGCAGAACCCGTGAACCATTCGGGTGGTTTCAGAATCGGTGTTGTTTAATCTCTTGGGTTCCCCCACAATGATCAGTGCAACTTCCTCTTTTGTGGTATAGTGATGGAGATACTCAAATATACTTTTTGTAGGTACAGTATCTAGCGCGCTGGCAATGGTTTGAGTGGGATCGGTTACGGCAATTCCGCAGCGCCTGGTTCCGTAATCAATAGCCATTATCCTGCCCATGCATGCAAAAATACACAGCTTCTGAATAGTTTATTAGTTTTGGTATCCAATTCATGAAAATAATGCAATGAAAGAGATCATTGAAAATGCCTGGAACGACCGTAACCTCCTCCAGGAGAAAGAAGTCAGGATGGCCATTGAAAGTGTCATTGATCAGCTCGATTCCGGGAAAATTCGGGTGGCCAGCCCGGTAGAAGGGAAATGGGTGGTGAATGACTGGGTTAAAAAGGCTGTAATTTTGTATTTCCCGATCATGAAAATGCAGACCATCGAAGTAGGTCCTTTTGAATTCCATGATAAAATTCCACTCAAAAACAATTTTGAAAGTCTTGGAGTAAGGGTGGTGCCGCATGGTTTGGCCCGGCATGGCGCCTTCCTGGCGAGAGGGGTAATCCTCATGCCGTCCTATGTGAACATCGGAGCCTATGTGGATGAGGGCACCATGGTGGATACCTGGGCCACCGTAGGGTCCTGTGCCCAGATTGGGAAGCATGTTCACCTCAGCGGAGGAGTGGGAATCGGAGGGGTGCTCGAACCGGTGCAGGCAGCGCCGGTCATTATTGAGGACAATTGTTTTGTCGGTTCGCGCTGCATCGTGGTGGAAGGGGTGCATGTTGAAAAGGAGGCTGTGCTCGGTGCGAATGTAGTTTTAACGCAATCGACCCGTATCATCGATGTGACCGGCAATCAACCCATTGAATACAAAGGACGTGTTCCCGCTCGCTCCGTGGTGATACCGGGATCTTATGCAAAGAAATTTCCGGCCGGCGAATACCAGGTCCCCTGCGCTTTGATTATTGGACAAAGGAAACCCAGTACGGATCAGAAAACCTCCCTGAATGATGCCCTCAGGGATTTTCAGGTAGCCGTGTAAATCACAACACAATTTCTCCTTTACTACCGTGCGAATGAATTGCCAGGAGTGGGATTTTGGTGTGGAAGACCAGCCGCTGGGTAATGCTGCGGTCAAAAATTCTTTCAATAAAGTTGCGTTTTCTGGTAGCCGTAACCAGAAGATCTGTTTTATTAACGCTTAAATAGTCGTGCAGGGTTTTAACGATGTCTGTTTCACTGATGGATTCTGCTTTAATTCCGGCGTATTTTATGGTAGGTAGCACCTCGGTCTGGAACCAATTACGCAGAGCCGCCTCCGGATCCCTTGCGTGCCCGTCTTCAATGTGCAGCAAAGTAATTTCGGGATTCTTTTTTCCGAAAAGAGCTATGATCTTTTTCAGGCTCACGATATCATCCGGCTGCATATTGGTGGCAAAAACAATTTTATTCATACCTTGATATTCGGACTCTTCCGGGACGGCCAGGACAGGAATCTCCGTGTGCCGGATCAGACTGGAGGTGTTGCTGCCAACCAGAATTTCCTTCATGCCGCTGGCTCCGCGTGTTCCCATGACAATCAAATCAACCCCTCTGCTGGAAGCACATTCGGGGATTAATTCAACCGGGAATCCGGTCTTGGTAAGCGCTTCAAATTCAGTTTTGGGGTAGCGCTTGCCCAGACTCAGACGCAAAGCAGCCAATTGTTCGTTTTCTATTTTTTCAAGTTCGAAGGCATTGTTGAATTCTGCCTCTTCAGCGGTAACCGCCAGATGCAATCCAACAGCATGAAAGATGATGACCTTGCTGTTGTTTTCACCGGCAATTTTAGCTGCGAAATGAAGCGCTTTCGTGGCGGGTTCAGAAAAGTCAGTCGGAACCAGGATTTTATGGATGGCCATGCTATTCTTTGATTTTATATCAAATGTATTTCACCTTGGCCTGGTTTAGCATGAGGCGGGTCAAACTTTCCCCTGACATTTGTCAAACAACAGGCCCTGTTGATCTGCAAGATGGGCCAATGCATCCGTGATCCTCGCCATGGATGACCTTCTAGGCTTCAGCGGGTTGGTGGATGCATTACTTAAAGCCCGGGATGTAAGATGATACATGAAAATAAATTGTTATATGTAAACGAATTGATACTTTAGCGGAATGATTAAAGCAATGTTGTTTATTGATGGGAGTTGGCTGTATCATGTTCGCCCTTACTTACTTAATCTGGATGGCAAACCGGATTTCGAAATTGATTACAAGGCCTTGCCCATGCTTGTAAAGGATCATCTGCAGGGGCAAATGAATGCAGAGGTGGATCTTGTCAGAACAAATTATTTCGGAACGATAGCGGTCAATAAGCCCGGGCACGATAACCAGCGGGAAAGGCAGTTTTATGAAATGTTAAACAAACGATGTTTTTACAATACTGAAATTTATGAATTTGACTTCCGGAACCGGGAAAGCGGCCGGAAGGAGAATTGCCTTGAAACAGGCCTTACCTCCGTGGCTTTGTTTCATGCCTTTCAGACAGGTGTTTTTGAGGTGGCATGCCTGCTGGCAGGGGATATTGATTACCAACCTTTACTGAAGCATCTGAGGCTCCTGGGTAAACGAACCATGCTTTTAGGGGTAAGAGGGTCCAATGGTTTTTACCCAACTCACCCCCGCTTATTGGAAGAGGCCAATCTTTTTGATTTTCCTCCTCTTTTTCTGGATGATCATCTGAAAAAACTGCAATATCAGCGTGTGGAGCAAATTCGGACCTGCGATAACTGCGGTAAGGAGGAAGCG
The DNA here is from genome assembly GCA_016788185.1 of Bacteroidia bacterium. Taxonomy (GTDB): domain Bacteria; phylum Bacteroidota; class Bacteroidia; order AKYH767-A; family OLB10; genus JAJTFW01. The sequence goes on from JAEUTF010000058.1 coordinate 47,067, forward strand.
ACCACCTTTACTTCCGAATGGTTTTACTGCCGGAACTGCCGGGATGAACACCGGCAGATGCGTACACGACAGAATCTGGAGACCTGATTCAGAAGCAGGAAGAAGATTGATAAAGACCTGCTTTACGGCTTTCTTTGTTTTCTAGCTGGTCAGGGTATTATTCACAGATGTAATGTGAAATAACTTTGGCTTAAGCTCGTTTTTCAGGGTATGCTTTTTTTACTATTGTGTATGCATCTGAAGAGAACCATCTTGCTGATTATCTTCCTTGTCTTTGGTCTTTACAAGGTTCAGGCTCAAAGGAGTGTTCCGTGTTTCGATACCCGGGCATCCAGGCATTGGGCCGATAGTTTATTCAATAGCATGGATTATTGGGAAAAGATCGGCCAGCTTTTTATGGTGGATGCATTTTCAAACAAGGATTCAATGCATGTTGCTCAGATCACGCAACTGATAGATTCCTTTCACATCGGAGGACTCATTTTTTTCCAGGGAGGACCGGTCAGGCAAGCCAACCTGACCAATTTTTATCAGGCAAGATCTAAATACCCTTTGTTGATTGGAATTGACGGTGAATGGGGATTGAACATGCGTCTTGATAGTACGATCCGATTCCCGCGGCAAATGACCCTGAGTGCCGGAGCCGGTGAAGGCGAAATCTATAGAATGGGTGCAGAAATTGCCCGCCAGTGCCGGCGCATAGGCATTCATATCAATTTCGCTCCGGACGTTGACATCAACAACAATCCGCTGAATCCAATCATCAACAGCCGTTCTTTCGGTGAAGATAAGGAGGTGGTTACCCGCTTCGGGAGGAGTTATATGCTTGGCATGCAGGAAAACGGTGTGATGGCTTGCGCAAAACACTTTCCCGGACACGGCGATACCGACACCGATTCCCATTATGATCTGCCCGTGATCAAAGCGCACCCGGCAAGAATTGATTCTCTGGAATTGTACCCCTTTAAAAAATTAATTCGTGAAGGACTCGCCGCCGTCATGGTAGCCCATTTGTTCGTACCGGGTATTGATTCTACCCCGAACCGCGCCAGTACGCTGTCTTCTGCCATAGTATGCGACCTCCTGAAGGATAGCCTCCGTTTTGATGGCCTTGTGTTTACCGATGCCCTCAACATGAAAGGAGTGGCGAACTTCTATGCTCCCGGTGAACTGGAAGTGAACGCCTTGCTGGCAGGAAATGATGTATTGCTTTATCCCCGCGATGTGGCCCGTGCAGTAGAACAGATTCATTTCGCTATACAGAATTGCATCATTGATCAGTCTTTGATCGACGAGAAGGTGATAAAAATACTCAGGGCTAAGTACTGGGCCGGCTTGTCCGTCGACAAACAAATTGAAACCAACGGGCTTTACCGGGATTTGAATTCCTACGGGGCCTCCTGGCTGAACTATTCATTGTATGAGGATGCACCCACCTTGTTGAAAAACGAAAAGGATATCATCCCGCTCAATTCCTATTACAGAGATTGCATGGCCTCTGTCGTTTTAAACGATACCTGTAACAATCCATTTCAATTGCAGTTGGCGGCCTACGGCCATGTAGATGCTTTTTATATGCCCAAAGAGGCCTCTGCGTTTTTAATGGATAGTCTGGCTAAGGTTCTGAATGATTACGACCGGGTCATTGTGAGCATTCATAACACATCAATCAATGCCCAGAAAAACTTCGGACTCAGCCCTTCGGTAATAGAAATGACGGAGAAACTCGGTCGACTGAAAGGAAGTGTGCTGTGTGTCTTTGGGAATGCCTATGTGTTAGGGAAACTTCGCGGAGCGGAGCATTATGAAGCCATTGTTGAGGCCTACGAAGACACCTACCTTCCCCAGGTACAAACCGCTCAGAAGATATTCGGAGCAACAGCCTTCAGCGGAAAATTACCTGTTTCGGCCTATCCGGAATTTGTGCTGGGACAGGGCCTGAAATCAGTTCCTGTGAATTGTCTTAAATATACCCTTCCGGAAGAGTGTTCGGTTGAATCCAATCGGCTATCAGAAATAGACAGCCTGATGCAGAAGGCGATCGGGGATTCGGTTTTTCCGGGCGCCCAGTTGCTCATTGCAAAAGATCAGAAGGTGATTTTTAGCAAATCCTTCGGATGGCATACCTACGAAAGGCTACGACCGGTTAAAAATACAGATGTGTACGACATCGCTTCCGTCACTAAAATTGCCGCTACTGCACTGGCGGCGATGTATCTGTACGATAAACGAAAGCTGGATCCGGATGCGAAGGCTTCACGGTACCTGCCCGCACTGAAGCATAGCAATAAAAAGGACATCACCATACGGCAACTGATGGCGCACGAGGCCGGCTTGAAAGCCTGGATTCCTTTCTGGAAGGAAACGGTGGACAGCAACGGATGGGTGCAGGGAATGTATAGTAAAGTTCAGGAAAAGGGATATGCGCTGAAGGTGGCCGATAGTATGTATATCAAGGATGATTATCGTGAAATCATCTGGAAGGAAATTCTGGAGAGCCCCTTGGAGACAACCGGAAAGTATGTGTATTCAGATCTCGGTCTGATCATTCTGCAAAAAATCATCGAAAAAATCAGTGGAAAGCCATTGGATCATCTGGTCGAAGATGTGTTTTACAAGCCGCTTGGCTTGTGTAAATTTGGCTATCATCCTTTGCAATGGACCAGCCGGGAGAATATTGTTCCTTCAGAACGGGATTCTGCATTCAGAAGGCAGGTGGTACAAGGCTATGTGCATGACCCAGCAGCAGCCATGATGGGTGGAGTGGCAGGGCATGCCGGGGTGTTTTCGAATGCACAGGCACTGGCCGTCATCATGCAAATGTTACTGAATAACGGAGAATATGCAGGCCGGCATTATCTGCGGGCTGAAACCGTGAAAAAATTTACTGCAAAGGCTTATCCTGAAACGGTGAATCGGAGGGGATTGATTTTTGACAAGCCTGACCCGGCTGCCGGCGAGAACGGTCCGGCGGCAACAAATGCCTCGCCGCTTTCATTTGGTCATTCTGGCTTTACCGGCACCTATGCATGGGCCGATCCTCAAAGCGGACTTGTATATATCTTCCTGTCAAACCGGGTTTACCCCACAGCCCTCAATAATAAACTGGCAAAAACCAACCTAAGAACCCGGATCATGAAAATGGCCATTGAGGCTTTCCCTGCTAATTAACAGGGTACAACTATAAAATAACCTTACCCCTGATTCGTCTCATAAATAACTAACTTTGATCTATGAGAATTGGTATTGTTTGTTACCCTACCTTCGGAGGTAGCGGGGTGGTGGCAACGGAATTGGGTAAGTCGCTGGCTGAAAAAGGGCATCGTATTCACTTTATCACCTATAGCCAGCCGGTTAGGTTGGATTATTTTTCAGAGAATATTTCCTATCATGAGGTGTCGATTGCAAAATATCCGCTCTTTGACTATATCCCGTATGAAACGGCACTGACCAGCAAATTGGTGGACGTGGCGAGGTTTGAAGGATTGGACATACTGCATGTACATTATGCGATTCCACATGCCTCGGTAGCCTACATGGCCAAACAGATTCTGGCATCGCATGGAATACACTTACCGGTGGTTACGACTTTGCATGGAACCGATATTACACTGGTCGGAAAGGACTCCAGCTATGAACCTGTCGTGACCTTTGCCATCAATCAATCGGATGGGGTGACTGCGGTTTCGGATAGTCTCAGACGGGATACGTATGAAAATTTCAAGATTTCGAAGGAAATAGAGGTCATACATAACTTCATTGACCTGCGGCGATTTTCAAAAAAGGCCAAAGATCATTTCAGAAAGGCCATTGCTCCGAACGGTGAACGGTTGGTGGTCCATACTTCCAATTTCAGAAAGGTGAAGCGGGTACAGGATGTGGTGCATGTGTTTAACAAGCTTAAAGACAAGGTGCCGTCCAAACTGTTGTTGATAGGCGATGGTCCGGAGCGCCATAACATCGAGCAGCTTTGCCGCGAACTGAATTTATGGGATGATATTCGTTTTTTGGGAAAGCAGGAAATGATTGAAGAAGTTTTATCCATCGGCGATTTGTTTATCATGCCATCGGAAACGGAGAGTTTCGGCCTGGCAGCACTGGAGGCCATGGCTTGTCAGGTACCGGTCATTTCGTCGAATTCAGGGGGGATGCCGGAACTGAATGTGCAGGGGGTAACCGGGTACATGAGCAATGTAGGCGATGTGGACGACATGGCGAAAAATGCCGTCAGCATACTGGAAAGCGATGAGGTATTGAAAAAGTTTAAAGCGCAGGCTTTGGTACGTGCAAAGGAATTTGATATTGAAGTAATCAGGCCGCGGTATGAAAAATACTATGAAAAGGTGATTGAGCATTCTTTATCACTCACCCGGTAAACTCAAAGCTAGCCGCCCGCTTTTTTGGCCTTGTAGCCGGCTTGCGTCAGGAGAAGAATTACTTTTTCGCGGTGGTCACCCTGGATAAGGATCTCGCCTTCCTTTGCGCCACCCCCAACACCACATTTTGATTTCAACGTGCGGGCAAGCTCATTTAAATCTTCATCGGAACCTTTAAAATTTTTAACGACAGTCACCACTTTTCCTCCGCCTTTTCGCTCAAGCCAAACTTTCAGATCCTGCTGAGATGGTGGAAGGCCAGGTAAGGGCTCTTCTTTCTGATCCGAAGAAATAAATCCGGGATGGGTAGAATATACGATTCCGCCGGCTGAAGATTTTTTCCTATTCATGTTAAAATTTGGCCTGCATTTTAAAATTGAGCAAACGGGAGGTGAGGTAATTGGGGATTCCATACTGACGCCCACTCACATCGGTGATCCAGGTGTACGAAATCGTATTGCTTACCTGCAGCAGGTTAAACACTTCCAGGCTGAAAATTAAAGATTTCAGATTTTTTACCACCGGGAGTCTTGATTTATTTTCTCCGTCTTCATCGATAGCAATCTTTGAAAATCCAATATCAACCCGACGGTAGGAGGGGGCACGTAGAATATCCTTGTAACGATCGTTGCCAGGAGGACCAAAAGGCAATCCTGTACCAAACACCAGGTTCAGGTGCATGCGCACAGTCGGAAATTTCGGGAGATAATCCTGGAAAAACATACTGAAGGTGATCCGCTGGTCGGTAGGTCTTGGTATAGAACCCGGGTTGACCCTCAGGCTATCGGTAGCAACGCTGTTGAAAGTATAGCCGGGTATAATTTCTTCACCGTCCGAATTGAAATACCGGTAATAGCCATCACCCCGTATATCTTCCTCCGTCTTCAATATTCCCAGTGAAACCCAGGATTCAATGCCGCTGACAAACTCTCCGTTAACACGCAGGTCAAGCCCCGTAGCATAGCCGCTGGCGTTGTTCTTTGCGAGATACCGGATTCGGGTATTATCCAGTTTATAAGGGATAAGATTGTTCATCCGCTTGTAATACACTTCACTGCTGAGCTTAAATTCGCGACCCCAGGCAAGAAACTGGTAATCGCTTCCTAAAACGAAATGGATCGACTGCTGCGCTTCGAGATTTTTATTGATCTGTCCTTCCAGGTTGCGCAATTCCCTGTAAAAGGGAGGCTGGTAATAGATTCCGCCTGCCGCACGAAACGAAAGTCTTTTACTCCAGGAAGGTCTGAAACTTAAGCCCGCCCTGGGACTGATGTTCATCTCCTTGTTCAGGTCCCAGTAAGTTGATCGCAGCCCCAGCGTAAACGTAAAATGATCGTAATTCCAGGTGTTCTGAAGGTAGGCGCTGAAACGCGAGGAGGACAAGCTGATTTTGTTCTTCACGACCCCGTTGAGTACAATCTGTTGATTCGGATTTCCGTTCTGACCAGGCTGATCGTTCGGGTGGGGAACAGAATAATCCGCGGAGTCGCGGTACTGCCATTCATCAAGCTGATCATCGATCACCTCGCGTTGGGCCTTTAGTCCCCATTGCCATTGATGTCTCCGGACCCGATAACTGCCTACATGCGCGGCCGTACTCACAAAGGCCTCGAGTTCGTTACGGGCATGATCGAGAAAGGCGCCCACTCCCCGGTTAAAGGCGACATCGCCGAACTCATCGGATCCAAGGTCTCTTTCCAGTTCATCAAGAAAATACTGTCCGAGTACATCAAAAAATTCCTTCTCCCTGGAGTAAAAGGCAGACGTAATAAATTTTAGTTTTAAGCTATCGTTGATGTGATGCGTCAGACTCAGGGCGCCGGTAGAAGTCCGGAAGTCATCAATTTCCTGCCCGTCAAAATAAACGGTGAAACGAAGCGCTTCATTAATACTTCCGAACTCTGTTTCGCGTGATGAAGGAATCACCCGGAACTGGTTCATGGAGTAATGTCCAAGAAATGAAATTTCAGTTTTAGCACCCAGCTTGTAATTAAGCAAGGTCTGCACATCAGTAAATTTAGGCCTGTATTCGCCCTGTGTATCCAGTTTTTTCAGCAGGAACTGATTGGAGCGGTGTCGTAATCCGCCGAGCCAGGTAAATTTTTCATTCTTGCTGCTGCCCTCCAGGTGTAAACCGGCGCCCAATAGGCTGGCATATGCACTTCCGCCGAATTTTTTAGGAATCCGGTATTTGATGTCCAGTACCGAGCTCATTTTGTCGCCATACATGGCACTGAAACCACCGGCACTGAAACTGATTTCCGATACAAGATCCGGGTTGATGAAACTTAAACCTTCCTGCTGTCCGGCTCTTACCAGGAAAGGCCTGTATATTTCAATGTCGTTTACGTAGACGAGGTTCTCATCAAAACTTCCTCCGCGTACCGAGTAATTCGATGAGAGTTCGTTGTTGGAAACAACTCCCGGCATGGTTTTGAGAAAACTCTCAAAATTTCCGGAAACATTGGGAAGTTGTTCTATCGTCCTGGGTTCGATACGAACAACTGTAAGATCACCCGGCCTGGCCGCTTCGATGTTAACGGTCCCCAGAATTTTACTGGTGTTCCTTAAGCGGATGTCAAGGTTCCTTTCCTCGCCGGGATTGAGTTTGACGGATATTTTTTCGGTTCCATAGCCAATGAAAGAGAAAACAATGGTCAGCTCTCTGTAAGGACTAACCCGGAGTTCATATTTTCCTTTCTGATCCGTGATGGTTCCTCCTGGCTCACCATTGATCGAAACCGAAACGGCTTCAATCGGCTTTCCAATAGAATCTCTGACCACGCCGCGTAAAATGGCATCCTGGCCCTGTGCCTGAAGCCGGCAGAGGAGAATGATCAATACAAGAATGAAGGCGCTTCGCTGAAAAATCACGGTTTCTTTTCGTCTTTTCGTTTAAAAGCACCGTCTTTCCAGGCCTGGATAAAGGCAGCCCAGGCTAGTGGATTCAACAAGCTGATGGAGGGAAACTGACCGGCGTTGTATAACTGAGTTTGCCGCTGTTGCATGGCCATTTTGTAGTTAATGCTCCCGTCATATCCAACCTGATCCTGAATTTCTTTCAAGGAGGCTAATTCGAAATTCCTTTGTGCGCGCTTCAAATCATCATCCGGTAATTTCAATTCGAGAAATGCGCGTTTGAATTCATCCCTACTGGGCCAGGGATATACCACCGCTTCCCGGAGGTTGATGGTGTCACGCATCAAAACCTGAATGATCGAGTAATGGTTGTCCTTCAAAGAGTCTGGAATTACGTACGAGGAAGTTTTATATCCTACGTATTGAAAATCGATGGTATCGCCTTTCATGGCAACAAAAGAGAAAAAGCCATAAAAGTCAGTTATGGTACCCCTTTTTGCTGTTCGTATGATCACATTGGTAAATGGAATCGGTTGTAAGGAATCGGCGCTGACAACTACTCCTGAAAACTGAATCAGCGCTTTGTCCGGCGTTGCTTTGATCTGACTGAATCCGGTCGTGGCAATTAGCAGCAAAACAGCCACAACCAAATATCCGTAGGCGTATTTCTTTTTCATCTATGTCGCGAATTTACCTTTTTAAGGGCTATTAACGGGATTTCTGTTCAATTATTGGTCAATTCTGTCGTCTTTCATCCGGCCACTTATTTGTGAAACCAGCACGTTTTCATCTCTCCGGATCTATCGGCCTTCCTAAAGGTAGGGGCACATATTTCCGGATATCTTAAGGGCAGAATGCTTTGGTTACAGGCTCATTTCGGCTATAGTTTTTCAAATTTACGCTGTATGGATTTTATGTAATGAGAAGGTAATTTTTGCAATTTTTCCGCATTCGCTTAAATGAACTGCTCGTCTTAAACGTTATACACTTGAGGCCTTGATTGGTTTAAATCTGAAGTTATTCTTCTAAAATAAGGGGGGATAGATGATGAAAACAAGAAAATACCAGACCATGGTAATATTTTGGTTAAGTTGCTGTAAACCATTGCATTTAAAAAAGTTAGTGGCACAGTATTTGATAAAGAGTTGACACACACCAAAGCAAAATAAACATGAGACAATTAAAAATAACCCAATCCATTACCAACCGGGAAAGTGCTTCTTTGGAGAAGTACCTTCAGGATATCGGTAAGGAGGAAATGGTAAGCCCGCATCAGGAGGTGGAGTTGGCACAGCGAATCAAACAGGGAGATCACGAAGCATTGGATAAATTGACACGAGCCAATCTGCGTTTTGTGGTATCCGTTGCCAAACAGTATCAAAATCAGGGAATGAGTTTACCCGACCTCATCAACGAAGGGAATCTGGGTTTGATAAAGGCGGCACAACGATTCGATGAAACCAAGGGTTTCAAGTTTATATCCTATGCGGTATGGTGGATCAGGCAGAGTATTCTTCAGGCCATTGCCGAACAATCAAGGATGGTGCGCCTGCCCCTGAATCAGATTGGTGCCATGAATAAAGTCAAAAAAGCACTGGCTAAACTCGAGCAGCAGTATGGACGTGACCCCAGTGCCGAAGAGATATCGGAGGCGGTGGATCTGAGCTATAATCAGATTCGGGATGTACTGAGAGTTTCCAACCGGCCGGTATCCATGGATGCGCCATTCGACAGCAATGATGAAAGCAATACCCTCCTGGATGTGATGGCCAACGATGACATTCCTTCCACCGATTCCGCCTTGCTCGACGAATCACTTTCCGAGGACATCAACCGTTCCCTCAGCACGCTTTCCAAAAGAGAGGCAGAAGTGATACGAATGTTTTTTGGTATAGGAACCAAGCACAGCATGTCACTGGATGAAATTGGTATTGAATTGGGCCTGACTCGTGAACGGGTACGGCAGATCAAGGAAACCGGACTCAGACGGCTGAAACACAATTCCAGAAACAAACTCTTGAAATCCTATTTGTAAAGCATTGGTTTAATGATGTTAAAGCCGGATCCTGATGGGATCCGGCTTTTTTTAGAGGGAAAATCACATTGATCTTTTTAAAAAAAACGCGCCCCTGCTTTGCGATTCCGAGGCGATTCGAACGCCTGACCGTCTGCTTAGAAGGCAGATGCTCTATCCAGCTGAGCTACGGAATCAATCTCCCGGATGGGAATGCAAATTTATTCGATTTTTCAGGTAATAAGTCGTTTATTTCATTTTTAATGTACCTTTGCACCTCCTGAAAAAATTGATTTTTTTAGGTTTTTCGGGGTGTAGCGTAGCCCGGTATCGCGCCTGCTTTGGGAGCAGGAGGCCGTAGGTTCGAATCCTGCCACCCCGACAAAATGATTTCAACGGAACCCTGCGCAAGTAGGGTTTTCTTTTTTAAGGGATGGCTTCATGACCTGCGTGGGCAGGTCAGAACTAAAGTTGAATCGACCAAAGTCAGGGTGAAGCCGGTGAGGTGGGTCACTTTTTCATCAGGGACTAATAATTAATAACTTCGGGGCCTTAACCCAGTTGCATGAGCCTACACATCAGTGCCGGAAAAGATGAAATTGCCCCGATTGTTCTGATGCCGGGTGATCCTTTGAGGGCCAAAATTATGGCGGAACGCTTCCTTGCGGATAGTCGTTTAGTCAGTCAAACAAGAAATGTGTTTTATTATACAGGAACCTATAAGGGAGTCAGATTGACCATTGGTGCCAGTGGAATGGGTTGTCCTTCAATCGGCATCTATTCGTATGAATTGTACAGTTTTTACGATGTAAATTGCATCATCCGGATAGGAACTGCAGGTGCATATTCCACCCGATTGAGTGTTTTTGACCTGATCAATACAGATAAAGCTTTCAGCGAATCCACCTTTGCAAAAGAAGCATTCGGCTATACCGGTTGTTACCAAGACCACCAGGGCGTATGCTTCGATACCATCAATCAAAAGGCCGTTTCAATGGGTTTAAAAATTCAATCGGCCAATGTACATTCCAGTGACGTTTTTTATCGTGCGGTAAAGGGTACGCCGCCTTTAGCCGCGGAAAACAACTGTCTGGCTGTTGAAATGGAGGCCTTTTCGCTTTTCGCCACGGCCAGGTATTTGAACAAAATGGCAGGTACCTTACTGACTATTTCTGATGTTATTCCGACCGGAGACCAGATTTCGCCGAAAGAAAGGGAGCAGGCCTTGATCCCGATGATGGAACTCGCGCTGGAGTCTGCAATTGAATTGACGGATTAAAGCATGCATGGGTGTTGTTTGGGCTAAAAATCTGGTAAATAGTCGTTTGTGCTGTTTTGTCGCTTCCTGAAAACGGCCTTTCACCAGAAATGAAGCTCTGAAATGTCCAGTTCGAGCCCGACCTGTTTATTTCAAGAATAAGATAGGGATTGCTTACGCGATCCCCGTTAGGGGAGGCTTAAATCCGATCCCATGCCGGCACCTTGTGCCTGTCATTTTTCATTCCCCTTGCCTTCGCTCAGGCAAGCCTGGCTTGGCTGTGAAATGAAAAATGCCCCTTGCGGGGCATTGGATCGGTTTTGCGGTGAGGGAGGGATTGCCAACGCGATCCCC
>JAEUTF010000134.1 GCA_016788185.1 Bacteroidia bacterium
GGCGCTGAAGTGTCCGCCGAGAGCCAGTCCTTTGTAACCAGCGGCATGTATAAACTTGATATCACTACGCTCAGCCAGGGCTTTTATTTCCTGGAGGTGCAAACCGATTACGGCCGCCGTGTAGAGAAGTTCCAGGTAGCCAATTAAGTCCATTTAACTGTTAAACAAGAGGGTTCTTTCACGATGAAAGGACCCTCTTGTTTTTAAGGGCAGCGTCCTGAAGCCGGCATTTGACTCAGGCCCATATTATTCGTAATTTTGCCCGAGCCATGCACGATCAAAACCGGTATACATTCCTGAAGGTCTTCCTGTTTGTTTTTTTCCTGACCACCGGATTTTCTCAGGCACAGGAACGCTGTAAGACCCATGAATGGCATCATCTGAAAATGCAGCATGATCCGCAGTACCGGACCCGTTTTCAGGAATCAGAACAAGCGGGATTTCAGAGCCAGCACCTTCGCAGTACTTCGGTAGATACCACCATCATCATTCCCGTGGTGGTACACATCCTGTACAACAACAACGTACAAAACCTCAGCGATGAGCAGGTGCAGTCGCAAATCGATATCTTAAACGAAGATTTCGCCGCACTCAACGCCTCAGTCCTGGATGTACCCGGCGCCTGGACCGGACTGGTGAAGGACAGTAAAATCCGCTTCAAACTGGCACAGCAGGATCTACAGGGTAACCGGACCAGCGGCATCACCCGCACATCCACCTCCGTTTCCGAATTTATTCTGTTTGATCCCGCCATCTTTTCCACCACCCTCGGCGGCCAGGATGCCTGGCCCCGCACCAGCTATCTCAACCTCTGGGTTTGCAACCTGCAGGGAAATGCGCTGGGCTTCGCGGCCTATCCCGGCTCCAATGCGGCACAAGACGGAGTGGTGATCAATTACAGGGCCCTGGGAAGGAAGGGAACGGCGCTCTCGCCCTATAATTTCGGCAGAACCAGCACGCACGAAATCGGACACTGGCTGGTGCTCAATCATATCTGGGGCGATGACAATGACAATTGCCTGGGAAAAGATTTCCCTCTTAACCAACAAAACATCGACGATACGCCGAACCAGGCCTCCCCGAATTTCAGGTGTCCACGCTTCCCCAAATTAGACGAGTGCAGCACGTCTGATCCCGGTATCATGTACATGAATTACATGGATTACACCGATGATAAGTGCATGATGTTTTTCACCCCCGGACAGATTTTCCGTATGCGCCAGACGCTTGACGGCACCCGTGATTCCATTCAGCTTTCACAGGGACATCTTCTCCCATCCTTCTATACGAAAGATGCCGCCATCGACTCCGTGCTCAACCCGGTAAAACTGGCGGCTACACGTTGCCTGCAGCCACAGCTCCGCATCCGAAACAACGGCAGTGATACCCTCACCTCGCTCCGTATCCACTATGGCCTTTACGAAGGGCTTTCAAAAAACCATACCTGGAGCGGAACCATCCTCCCCGGAGCAACAGAACTGATCAGTTTGCCGGAAATCGGCACCGCCATGGGCAACCAGGTGATGGAGTTCAGACTTCTATCCACCGACGATAATCCCGTAAACAATTACATGAGTGCGGGATTTAAAGTGAATGTGGCCACGAACAGCAATTGCAGCGGATCCGGACTAACGGTTTATCCCAATCCGGTGAGCGGGCAGAGTGTGGTGTATGTTCGTTCCAACCAGGTGCAGAGCCAGCAATCGCTGGTGCGTCTCTACAATGCCCTGGGCCAGTTGTTGTTTGAGGAAAGCCTGCCGGTGAACGCCGGCGACATCATTCCGCTGGAACTCGGAGCCCTGCAGGCCGGTGTTTATTTCGTAAGTCTCGATGGCGATGCTTTTATAGAAAGCACCCGCTTCATCTATCTGCCGTATGAAAAAAATTAATTTCACCCTGAATCGTTTACCAGATATGACCAAGCCCAGTCTCGAACACCTGCTGCACCACAGCCCTGTTCCAATGCAGCAAATCGCCACCAAGGTAATGGCCGGACAAAGGATCAGTGATGAAGAAGCCCTCTGGCTTTTCAGGGAGGGAGAACTGGCTGCATGCGGCTTGCTCGCCAATCATGTGCGGGAGAGCAGGAACGGCGATTTCACTTTCTTCAACCGTAATTTCCACATAGAACCTACCAATGTCTGCGTTTTCACCTGCCGCTTTTGCTCTTATTCAAGAGAATACAAACACAAGGAAGAAGGCTGGGAACTCAGCCTCCAGGAGATGCTCGATAAGGTAAAAGCCTACGATGGAAAAGACATCACGGAGGTACATATCGTTGGAGGGGTACACCCAAAAATGGATCTTTATTTTTTCGGGGATCTGCTGGCCGCCATCAAAGCGCACCGGCCCGAGCTGCACATCAAAGCTTTTACAGCGGTTGAACTCGATTACATGTTCCGCAAAGCGAAACTGACGGCACAGGAGGGTATGGAATATCTCCGGAGTAAGGGACTTGATTCCATCCCGGGAGGAGGTGCGGAGATCTTTGCGGAAGATATCCGCGAAAAAATATGTGCCGATAAATGTGATGCCAGCCGCTGGCTGGAGATCCATGAAGCGACGCACAATGCCGGCATGCGCAGCAATGCCACCATTCTTTACGGACACATTGAGAGCTATGAACACCGTGTGGACCACATGCGACGCTTGCGCGAACTGCAGGACCGCAGCGGCGGATTCCAGACTTTTATCCCCTTGAAGTTCCGCAACAAAGACAACGAGATGGAGACGGTACCGGAAGTCGCTCTCATGGAAGACCTGAAAATGTATGCAATCGCCCGGATTTATCTCGATAACTTCGACCACCTTAAAGCCTACTGGCCCATGATTGGCCGGAGCACGGCACAGATCACCCAATCCTTCGGGGTGGATGATCTTGACGGCACCATCGACGACAGTACCAAAATTTATTCGATGGCGGGCGCTGAAGAGCAGGTGCCGGTGTTAAGTACCGGGCAACTGGTTGATCTGATCCGTCAGGCGGGAAGGATACCCGTTGAACGCGATACCCTGTACAACAGAATCAGGGTGTATGAGCCCCATGAGGCTCTGGCAGAAAGCTGATCCGGGATCTATTCCGCCGCCTTTTTCAGGAGGAATATGGCTACGATGCTGAAGAAGATATTGGGAATCCACACCGCCAGCCATGCAGGCAGGTTACCGTTGGTGGCAAAAGTCTGGCTCACCTGCATGAACATGATGTAGGTAAAACTAAGCAGGATGCCGGCGCCGATCTGAACGCCGATTCCTCCTCTGACTTTGCGGCTGGAAAGGGAGACCCCGATGATGGTGAGGATGAACGTAGCGAACGGATAGGAATAGCGCTTGTGTTTTTCCACCAGGTAAAAAGGTACTTCCTCCGATCCGCGCAGGATCTCCTGGCGGATGTATTCGTTTAGCTCGGGGGTGTCCATGGTTTCGGTAAAATTGGTACGGCGGTTGAACTCCGAAGGGTGGAACGCAAGCGTGGTATCCATGCGGTAACCGGTTTCAATTTTTTCCTGCATACCGTCGATGTGACGGGCAAAATAATTTTCAATGGTCCACTTGTTCTTCAGGCTGTCCCAGTAGATCCGCTCCGACAT
>JAEUTF010000112.1 GCA_016788185.1 Bacteroidia bacterium
GCCAGCAAATCACGCACGGTCACCGCACCACGCTTCTCAATATCGGCCGTTTTCAGCACCTGCACCGGCACAACCGCATCCCGCTGGTAACCCGGAATATGATTTCCGGTGATGGTCACCTCTCCTAGACTGGTTGGCGCCTTGGTCAGGGTAATCTCTTCCAATCCTGTAGCCGCAGTGATGGTATCCGTCCTTTCCATGTAACCCATCAGGTTAATCCTCCTGATCAGGGGAAATGGAACACCGATTACCCAGGCTTCCCCCTTGTTGTTGGAAATGACCATGGCCGATTTGGAAGACTCCGGAAGAGAGGCAAAAACAACTACCGCACCTTCCAGCACCTGACGATCAGCATTTCTGAGCCGGACATTCTGTGCCTTAGAAAAGTACAATCCGAGAAACAGGAAGGCGAAGACCAACAAGGGCCGCCGTAAAACCTTTATACATGGTGGAGTTTTCATCCGCGATGCAAATGTAGAATGGACAAGAGGTGGTCTACATTAAGAAGCTCCTGATCAAAGTCACAAATTTCAATTTCTGACATTGCCCTGACAAAGGCCAATCTTAGAAAAATACAATTGTCAGGCTTCAGAAATCCGGCCCTGTTTTCGCTCAAATCGCAAAAAGTACAGCTGAACGGGATCGTAGAATCGACGGGCAAGAAAAGGGTGCTTGTGTTTAACTAATTCAACCCGGCCTGTTGATTACTCTACGGATGCGGTGGGCATCATAGCTTAATTACGTTCAATTTTGCAGGGAAGCATTCATCGGACAATAATCCGGGGCTTCCAACGATTAATCACTATGCAGAAATCAAAAGCGGACGAAAGACAGGAACTGCTGAAACTGGCCACCACTGTTTACGGGCAGGTTGCGGAAGCCGTTAGCACAGAAGAGAACCTATCCCTCCTGGAAACAGATCTGATCCGGGAAAGGCTGCGAAAAATGTATGTACTGGTTGACTACCTGGCCGCCACCTCTTCTCTATCCGGCGACCCCGTCAGGGAGGAGCCGGCTGAAACCGCCCGACCGGCCGAAACAAGCGCCACGGTGAAAATGACAGAAGAAAGCATGGCCGCTTCCATCATGGCCACGATGTTCAACCACCAGCAAAGCGAAAACAAGACCGGAGAATCAAGTTTTAATGTAACGGAAGCCCCCTCAGCGGATGCAGCACCGCAGGAGACTCCGGTGAACGCCGCGGCCAAACAGGATCCGGAAATGGCATCAGAAGACAGCCCGGCTCCGGTGCTGATGGTAAAAACCATCGAGGAGAAAACCATTGAACTGAGGATGAAAGAAGTCAGGGCTTCTTCCCTGTACGAGGCCCCCAAAACACTGGCCGGAAATTATACCGCCCATGAAACGCTTGGCGATAAAATCACCAAAAGCAAAACCGACCGGAGCCTCAGCGAAAAACTGCAGCAGCAGGCCCTGGCCGATCTGAAACTCTCGATTGGCATCAACGAACGCTTCGCTTTCATCAACGAATTGTTTTCCGGAAATCAACAGTTGTATCACCAGAGCATCGACCGCATCAATGGCCTTATGGACTACCAGGATGCCCGTAAAATGCTGCACGATGAACTGGCGACTGCGCTGAACTGGAAAACCGATTCCCAACGCTTCCTTCAGTTTGACGAACTGGTGCGAAGGAGGTTCATGGCATGAGCCGGAACCCGCGTCTCCTCCTCCTGCCTTTACTGCTATGCTCCCTGTCGAACTTTTGTATCGCTCAGGATTCGGTATACACGCGATCGGTCATTAAACGTCTTTGCTCCCCGTCATATCACGGTCGCGGATATGTGAAAAATGGCGACCACAGGGCTGCTGATTTCCTCAGCGCTGAATTTAAAAAGGCAGGCCTTACCGGCCCCGTACAGGGCGGATATTTCCAGGGATTCGCCTTCCCCGTCAACACCTTCCCAACCCGGCTTAAAGTGGGCCTCAATAAAAAGCAACTGGAAGCCGGAGAAGATTTCATTGTTCATCCCGGTTCCCCTTCCTGCCAGGGCAATTACCCTGTCCTGCGCATTACCAGGGGGCCGGCCCATTACCGGGCGGAGGACCTGGCGGGCAAATGGCTGTTGCTGGATACCAGCCGGGCCGGAAACGAAATCGGAAAAGCCGAGTTCAGGGAATGGGTAAAGCATCCGCCCGGAGGGAAAGGGCTTTTGATTGTTGAACCGGCAAAACTCACCTGGAGTGTAAGTACCAGCCTCAATAAATCACCGGTGATTTATGTCCTGAAAAAAGCCCTGCCCGATACGGTATTCAGTCTCGATATTGACATCCGCTCGGAATTCAGGGAGCACCATACCACCAGGAATGTGATCGGCATGATTGAAGGCAGCACGCACAAGGATTCCCTGCTGTTCATTTGCGCGCATTACGATCATCTGGGGAGAATGGGAAGGAAGACCTACTTCCCCGGCGCGAACGACAATGCTTCGGGTATTGCCATGCTGCTGAACCTGGCACGGCACTATTCCAAACACCGGCCGGCCTGCAGCATGGTATTCGTGGCCTTCGCCGGAGAGGAAGCAGGCTTACTGGGATCAAAGTATTACACCGAACATCCCCTCTGGCCCATGTCCCATATCCGCTTCCTGCTGAACCTCGATCTGCTGGGTACCGGAGAGGAAGGATTGATGGTGGTCAATGCAAGTCTCTTCCCCGACCTGTTTGCCCGACTTGATTCCGTGAACAGGGAAAAAATGTTTTTGCCCCAACTGGGAAAGAGAGGTCCAGCTGCCAACAGTGACCACTACTGGTTTTCAGAGGCCGGTGTGCCCGCCTTTTTCTGCTATACGATGGGAGGCATCAGTGCCTATCACGATATTTATGACCGGGAAGAAACCTTACCCCTGACAAAATTCAAAGAATGTTTCCAGCTCTTCACCGGTTTCCTGGATACACTGCAACCATCAAACAGGAATTAAAGGAAGCGGAAATCTGCAGCAGAAAAGAGAACCCGGGAAACCGGCAGAAGATCACAGGCACTCCGTTTACTCCTCATTCGTAAGGCTCAGAAAGTACTGCTGGTGATCACACCATATGACCAGGGTATAGGCACCTTCAGGCAGATTCATCTGACGGGTGGAAAAGGGAAAAGTATAATTTCCGGGTTTCTGTAAACCCTGCTGAAATTTTTTAACGAGTTTACCGCTGCTATCCGCGATTTCAATGGTAATCATGGAA
Source organism: Bacteroidia bacterium (assembly GCA_016788185.1). Lineage (GTDB taxonomy): Bacteria > Bacteroidota > Bacteroidia > AKYH767-A > OLB10 > JAJTFW01. The sequence continues at coordinate 3,202 of JAEUTF010000112.1, forward strand.
GGCCGGGCCAGCATGTACTGCACCACTTTGGCCTCACGGCTGCTGTCAGGAAGGGTTTGCGCCTGCATGGAAGGCCGGTCATCCAGGGAAGCAGCGATCACCGGAGACACGATAAAATGGCCGGCAACATCAATTTGACGCAGCCGGTAATAATAGAGCTGCCCTTGTTCAGCATCTTTGTCTTCAAAATGATATTGTTTCACTTTCATTTCCTGCGGCTTGCTTTCCACCCAGCCGATCGTGGTAAAATCAAGACCTGAAACGGCTCTCTGCACTTCATAGCCTTTACAATTATTTTCATTGGAGATGGTCCAGCGGCATTCGATGCTGGACGTATAAATTTCGGTGTGAAATTCGAGCAGATTGAAAGCGATCAACAGTGAATCGGGAGCCGGCGCAGAGGAAGAATGGCGTAAGTGCCCGATGGCCGATGCACTGTTGACAGCATCAAGACCGTTGAATGCCCTGGCATTCATGCTGAGGAGCGCGGCAAAAAGGATCGCTGGCAGCACGTGTAAGAAATTCTTCATTCTGGCTTTGGTTTTCCCCCGTCTTACGAAGAAGTCACAATAAAGTTCCAAAACATAAAAAAAATTTCACTTAAAGTTGGTTACCAGAACCTTACAAAAACGGCTTTCAGTGCCCATCCATACCTGGAGCGTATAAATACCTGCTTCGAAACCGGCAAACAAGGGTGTAATATTCAGTTCCATATTTCCTGCGGACAGGATACCGGCATCATACGAATTCATCAGTGTCCCAAGGCTATTCAACACGCGTATCTGCACCCCGGTGGATTGATCAAGACTGAAATGCAATTCGGACTCCGCCGATAAGGGATTCGGAAACACACGGATCATTTTCTCGCCGGCATCCGACAGACGGCCGTGCACGGTTTCAGAGGCGGAATAGTTTCCGTTGAAATCATACTGGCGTATGTGGTAGAAGTAATCCTTGCCGGGCAGCACCTCCACATCATCGAAGGAATAATACATCACCTCCTTGCTGAAGCCGGCGCCATCCAGCCATCCGAGCGGCAAAAAGCCGGCGCTGGCATCGTTGAACTTCATCACTTCAAAACCACTGTTGTTTTCTTCACTGGCGGTACTCCAGCTGATTTTGATTTTCTTACCTACTCCTTCCGCGCTGACATGGAGCCAGGAAACAGGCAAGGCACTGGGACCCTGAGCGGTTCCGAAGTCGAACATGCCGTTCATGTTATTTCTTCGTACGGCCGTCACCGGGGACACGACACAAGAGCCGTTGGCCAGTATCCATCCACTTCCCGCGTTGGTCATGATGGTCCAGGCATTGGCGGCATTGGTATAGTTGGTATTGTAAAGGGTCAGGTTGTAGTTGCCGGAAGCCGGACTGTTAGACGCCAGGAAGGTCCATTTGCCGTTGTTCAGCGCATTCGAAGAATACGTAATGCCACAATCCGTGATGCCCAGGGGAGAAGGCAGCGCGGCATAGGTAGAGAAATGCACCCGAAGATTATCAATCGCGGTGGGGCTGGCCGGATAGGCAAAATCCATGGTGGCGCGTTGAAATCCCTTCACCGCCTCTCCGACCGGAAAATCATAAGCACCGGTGCCATTGATGTAACGCCGGAGGTATCCCTGTACAAAACTTGAGGCATTTCCGGTACTGACCGCGGCCGGGTTCCGGTTGCTCACGCTCACTTCAAAGGAAGTCGTGGTAATGATCCTGCCATTGTTCAGGGTGAGGATACCGGCGGATCCCAGGTACATGTTGGTAGAAAGCGTTAGCCCGGGACCGTTATGATTCATGAGCACATGGTTGAGCAGGCCCGGGTTGGTATAGGATTGTGCCGCGGAGCCGTTGAACTCCAGTGTTCCTCCACCGGGTGTATAGGTGCCGTTGTTCAGGAAGTTTCCGGCTACCCTGTGCCATTTCCCGCCTGCATCAAACACCGAGGTATTACCGGCAATGGTGAAGTTTCCTTTTACGTCCCCGTTCTGCAGTAAACTGACTACCCCTCCCGTTTTATTGATGGTCAGGTGACCAAAGGCGTTTGACCCGGTGAGATTCCCGTTTATGTTCTGGTTTACCGAGGCATTCCCGAAAAGCACCGTGGAGCCCGGGGCGGCAGCAAGTATCCCGAAATTCGTGAAATGCTCGCAAACGCTGAGTGTTTGTCCGGCCGGGATGGTGAGTACCGCGCCCGGGTTGATCAGGATGGATTTGCAGGTGGCCACACCGGCCAGGGTTGGCTGCAGTACGATGCCCCCGTTGATGATGGCATCCCGGGTACAGGTGGGAACGGGACAACCGCCCCAGTTGTCCTTTTTATACCAATCCGTATCGATGCCTCCCGACCATACCGAGGAATTACCCGAAGCGCCGTACTGTACCGTGGAAATCGTACTGAACACAATGTCGAATCCGGAGGTGCTGTTTGAAAAATTACTGACGACCAGTACATATTTATCCCCGGCCGAAACGGAAAGCTGATTGTTAAATGCCGCGCCGAATCCGGGATATTGCGGGGGTGCGGTATTGTTAGTGGCGCTGTACAACCCGGTAACACCCAAAAAACTGTAATTACAGCTGACAGGTGTGGCTCCTGCTGCAATCTGAGCGCAGGTCACGGCACCGGTTCCTGCCGTTTTCCATACCGCAAAATCATAATCGGTACCGGCCGTGCTGGGTGCCCCCGGCCAGTCTTTGGGGATGATGGAAAACTCCAGGACACCATTGGCATTGATCGGAATTTCAAACCAGACCGAACCACGCTCCCCGCTCAGCAGGCAATTGGTACCCCCTCCGTTGAAATCACAAATGTTGCCGAAGGACTGAAATCCCGGATCGCCAAAACTCATAGAAGTATCGCACACAGCCAGGAATGTTCCGCAATCCTGACCATTGGAAAGCGGAGGAAGTACAGCGGCGCCGTCGATGGCCAGCACCGAAAAAGTTCCGGTAAGGTTGGCATAACCATCTACCACGAGGTAATAGGTAACGCCCGGCGTGAGTCCGGTGGCCAGTACCTCGGAGCTGTAATTAATGGAAGAACCACAGGGGCTGCCATTGTCATTGCAGCCATACTGTATCATTGCCGGTCCGCAGGTGCCGGCATACATGGCCATCTGCGGATTGGTCAGTGAACCGGGAATCACCCTCGCCCTGATCTGCCCGGAGGCGGGCGCCTGCACCGAATACCAGACGGTGTTCATGACATTGGAACTCAGCCAACAGGTAGGAGGACCGGGCTCCCCGCCGCCCCCGGAACAGGTATTGGAGGAAGAAAGCGGAATCCCCAATATCAGCGGGGTGGCATTGCAGGGCAAATCGTTCGGGGCGCCGTTACCGAATGAGGTAATGGATATGTTGTAGGATACATTGTTCGGAGGCGCCCAGCTGTCTATGATGATGTAATAGGTTCCGGGTCCGGGAAGTACTACGCTGCCGGTGAGCATACCACTGTTAGCGCCCCCGTTGCTTCCGATGCAAGTGGCCCCTGCGGTTCCCGGGCAGGCACTGTACACCTGGTAGCCGATGGAATTACTGCTGGTACCAGAAAGTGTAATGCCAATGCACTCCGCCTGCGTTGCATTGTACACATATACCTTGTCCTCACCCGATTCGTACAGGGTGTTGCAGGAACCCGTGCTCGCATTGGAATAATCATTTCCGGCGCAGGCCGTACTTTCATTCAACACCGAATAAGGGAGGGAGGCGATGCTGATGGCATTGGCGCAGGTGGCGCCTGGTAGTGTACCTGCAGGAGCGGAAATAGAAATATTATAGGGATTACAGGCCGGTGAGGCCCATGAATCGATGATCAGGTAATAGGTCTGACCGGCCACCACGTTTGCACAAAGAGATTTTCCGCCGGTAGAACTCTGCTCAAAAGCCACGCAGGTACCCGCCGTTCCGGAACAGGAGGTGGATACGGGGCAGCCGCTGTACAGCATGATCCCCGTATAACTGCCGGTGGAGGTGATGTTCACGGTGATGCTCCCGGAAGATGCCGGCGTAAACACGAAGACTTCTTCCTCCCCGGTGAGGTAATTGGTACTTCCACAGCTTATGGTATTGGAACCGGTCAGGTCATTTATTTTGCCGCAGGTGGTCCGGCCGGACGAGGAATACGGGAGTGCGCCTATGTTCACCACACCGGTCCCCAGCGGACATCCACCCACCGGCACCGGCGCGGAGATGGTCAGGTTGGTATATGGATTACAGGAAGGAGATGGAAATACGTCGGCAATCAGGTAATAGGTGACACCGGCGGTAACACATGCCGTTAGCGCCTGATTTCCCGATGAACCCTGCGAAACAGTTACGCAGGTTCCGCCCTGTCCGTTGAGGGGGCAACCCTGGTACAGCATCAGTCCGTTCCAGGAACCGCCTGATGTGAGGGCAATGTTCACGGTACCGGTAGTAGCGGGTGTGAAGATCCAAACGCGGTCTTCGCCACCGAGGTAGGCGGTGCTTCCGCAAGCCGTCACATTGCTGGCGGTAAGGTCATTGCCCGAGCCGCAGGTGGTACCGGAACCGGAACTATAGGGCAGGGCCGGTACATTGGTCACTCCGCCGCCCAGGTTTCCGGGACAGGATAAAGCCGGCGAATACTTGTACACCATCGTACCCAGCGTGTTCTGGTTCACGCAGCTATAGAGGTTCACCAGCACCCGGTAGGTGGCGGTGGCGGTGCAGGTCCAGGCCAGGTAAGACTGAACTCCGCAGAAATCATCATTGTATCCGCCGGCCACGGTGGCTCCGGCATTGGTATTGATGGAAATCTGGGTATCGTAAATGGAAGTGCCTCCGTCGGCCGGACAAAAGCTGAAGTAATAGGTATTACCGGCCACGGCATTGAAGGTACGGTACGTACCCCCGTTTATATTGGTGGTTCCGGTCGACTGCCATGCCAGCAAGGGCGTTATGGCACCGCCGTTAGTACCTCCGGTACACTGGGCCTGCAAGGCCGCCTGTCCGGCGATCAGCAGGAAAAACAAAATGAAATATTCCTTTGACCTTGCCATCGTGCCGTTAAAACTTTTGTAAGGTTTCTCCGCAGGCCTGCTCCAGCATTTTTTGATCGGCCCCCTCCTTGATCAGGAAGGACAGGCCGGTGGATTTCAGAATATTTTCCAGCTGAAGGGCGGAGCCGATCTGTGCCGGATCAATCGAAAGAAGTACCCAGCCTTTCGGAAGACAGGCCAATTGAACACGGGATTCGGGCGACACTTCAAGGAGGGCATTGTTCAGAAGACCGAGGTGTTTTTCAGGATTAAAGTTCCTCACCTCGATCACCACGACGGAGCGATGCGGGTCGGGCTGCTGTGCCGGTAATGACACTGAAACCAGCAGGAGCAGGATAACGGAGAATGTCCATTTACAGTAAAGCGAATTGCTCATTTCGAGTAAATTTAGGAAATTGAAATTCACTATCCATGCTGAATTCAGGTAATTTTAACAAATATTGCGTTAATAAGTAGCCATCCTTCCTACTTTTGTTTCGCCCGTGAATCATTACAGTCTCTTCACGGCTTGAAAAGCCCTGTTCGCCCTTATGAAGCAAATTATTTGCATTTTACTTCTTCTCCTGAGCTATTTTGCGAAAGCACAGAATTTCAGGGCGGAAATCACGGCCGGCATAGCCGGTTCGCAGGTTTCGGGAGATCAATTGGGCGGATTTAACAAGGCCGGTATCCTGGCCGGAGCGGGAATCCGAACCGGTCTGGGAGGGGATTTCGACCTGGGCTTTCGCATTCAATACTTTCAAAAGGGCAGCCGTAAACCGGTAAAGGCCGAGAACCTGGATTCGGGGTTTTACCTTCTGCGGCTGAATTATATGGAACTGCCGCTGACTCTGCGCTATCATTTCAGTAAAAACTTTTACATGGAAGCTGGGCCTTCCCTGGGCTACCTCTTAAAAAGCACCGAAGAAGATGAGAACGGCATCATGAATTTCAGGCAAACCTTTTACCGCTTTGACCTGAGCCTCTGCGGCGCTTTCGGGTATGCCTTAACGAAAGAACTGGATTTTCAGTTTGGTGCATGGCAATCCCTGCTTCCGATCCGTGAACACGGCAGCGGACAGGTTTACCGTTTAAACCGCGGGCAGTATTCAAGTGTTGTATCGTTTAGCCTGCTGTATACGTTCAGGCCCAAAAAAGAATCTGAAGAAAATAAACAAGCCTCCCGTTGAAAAAACATAAAATAATTATCGGAATCACCGGAGCCAGTGGTTCCCTCTACGCGAAAGTTCTGCTTGATAAACTTTTGCTGCTGAAAGACCAGGTGGAAGATGCCGGCATTGTCTTCAGCGACAATGCACGCGACGTATGGGAATACGAACTGGGTAATAGGGATTTTGAAAAAACCCCCTTCCGCCTCTATGATAAATCCGATTTCATGGCCCCCTTTGCATCCGGCTCTGCCCGCTTTCAAACCATGATTGTATGCCCCTGTTCCATGGGTACGCTTTCAAGGATTGCCCATGGCACCTCCAACGACCTGATCACCAGGGCTGCGGATGTTATCCTGAAAGAAAGACGGAAACTCATCCTTGTAACCAGAGATACCCCATTGAGTATCATACATATAGAAAATATGAAAGTCGTTTCTCAGGCCGGAGGCATCATTGCGCCGGCCAGTCCATCTTTTTACAGCAAACCTGTTTCTTTCGAAGACCTCGCCGCGACGGTGGTGGACCGGGTGCTGGATTTGGCAGGTTTTGAAAACGTAACATACAGATGGAGTGAAGATTAAAAGTTATAAACCGAATGCCCTGCAAGATTTTGCAAATTCTTTCGTTTTTTGAGTTCCGGCCATAGTAAATTAGCCCTCGTTGTCCTAAAAAACAGCTCTATGTTTGAATACTCAAAAGAGATCCTCACCAAGGTCAGTTTCGATAAATCCCTCTTTACCAAAGAACTTCAAAAGGCAATTACCTGGCTGAAAAAAGACGAGCGTAAAATGCTGATGGTTTGGTGTCTGGCTACCTTCGGACACCGGTACAGCGACGTCATCATGCAGGCTTTCCGGACTTATGTGAAATAAAGTTCAGGTTCCTTTTCATATTCTCCAGTCCCGTACGTAACAGAGGCGATTCACGGCATACACTTCCGAAAACATCTTCCGTCATTTCAAGCCAATCTTCTTCTTTTAAAGACAGAAGACCGGGGAGCGGTTTAAAATCTTTTTCTGTATTCGCCACCGAGAAGCGGTTCCAGGGGCAGACATCCTGGCACAGGTCACAGCCAAAAACCCACTGATCAAATTTCCCCTTGTACGATGCAGGAATTGCCTCCTTCAACTCGATGGTAAAATAGGAGATGCACTTGCTGCCATCCACCACTTTGGGGGCGATAATAGCCTGCGTGGGGCAGGCATCCATGCAGGCGGTACAGGTGCCGCAATAATCCCGCATCGGGGCATCTTCTTCCAGTTCCAGGTCAATGATCAGTTCGGCAATAAAGAAGAATGAGCCCGCTTTCGGATGGATCAGGTTTGCGTTTTTTCCGATCCAGCCCAAGCCGCTTTTACGCGCCCAGGCACGATCGAGCACGGGCGCCGAATCCACAAAGGCACGGCCGTTCACCTCTCCGATCTCTTCCCGGATGAAATGCAGCAATTCACTCAGCCTTTCCCGGATGACCAGATGATAATCGCGTCCGTAGGCATATTTGGAAATCTGTGGCAGCGCCGGATCCTGTTTTTCGGCAGGAAAATAATTCATCAGCAGGCTCACCACCGATTTCGCTCCATCAACCAGGAGCCGGGGATCGAGGCGCTTATCGAACCAACGTTCCATGTACCCCATTTTGCCTTGACGGTTGTCCGAAAGCCATTGCTCAAGCCTTGGCGCTTCCTCTTCCAGAAAAGCAGCCTTTGAAATACCAACGTGTGAGAAGCCCAGGCGAAGGGCTTCGGCTTTGATTTTTTCACTTCGGTGTATGCTCAAAGGAATCGGAATTTATTTTGAATGACCGGGGAAGGCAGGGTATGGTTCAGCTTAACGGCGCAATTTCTGTACAGTACGTCTGAAAAAAGACTTAAAGCCGTTGCTCCTCAATCACCGAAGAGTGTACCGTTGTTCTTCCGGTAGGCTTTGTTGAGATGCTTGTAGGCTTTCTCCGTTACTTCTCGACCCCTGGGGGTACGCATCAGGAATCCTTCCATGATCAGAAATGGCTCGTACACTTCTTCCAGGGTTCCTGCTTCTTCGCCCACGGCTGTACTCAGTGTATTGATGCCTACCGGACCACCTTTGAATTTATCAATGATCACGCTCAGGATGCGGTTATCCATTTCATCCAGTCCGAACTCATCCACATTGAGCGCACCGAGAGCATATTGAGCAATGGCCAGATCCACTTTGCCATTGCCCTTGATCTGCGCGAAGTCACGTACCCGTCGCAACAGCGAGTTGGCAATGCGGGGAGTGCCGCGGCTCCGGCGGGCGATTTCATAAGCCGCTACTTCATCAATTTCCATTTTGAGGATATCAGAGGCACGCAACACAATCAGCTGTAAACGCTTTGCATCGTAATATTCGAGTCTTGCCGTAATGCCAAAGCGGGCGCGCAGCGGTGCCGTAAGCAAACCCGAACGGGTGGTAGCTCCTACCAGTGTAAACGGATTCAGCTTGATCTGTACAGAACGGGCATTGGGACCACTCTCAATCATGATGTCGATCCGGTAATCTTCCATGGCCGAGTACAGATACTCCTCTACCACGGGGCTGAGCCTGTGAATTTCATCGATGAACAAGACATCATTGGGCTCGAGATTGGTCAACAGGCCAGCCAGGTCACCCGGCTTGTCGAGTACCGGACCCGAAGTGGTTTTTATACTGCTCGCCAACTCATTGGAAATAATGTGGGCCAGGGTGGTTTTACCAAGCCCGGGAGGGCCGTGCAGGAGGACATGGTCAAGTGCTTCGCCACGCTGAGCAGCCGCCTTTACAAAAATGCGCAGGTTCTCCACTACCTTGTCCTGACCGGTAAAATCGCCGAAATCGGCCGGCCGAAGCGCCTTTTCAAGTTCCCGTTCTGCGGCACTCAGGTTTTCCTTATCGTTGTTGAGGTTGGTATTGCGCATTCGACAAAGGTAGAAAGGAAAGCATGAAACCGGACGAAGTTGAATTTGGAACAGCAGGTTGAATACCCAAAATCGGGGATATTTTTGCAAGTACCTTGTGCACCGAAAGCTATCTCGCCCCTTGATTCATGCGTGGTTATATTCGCCCGAATAGCCTCCAGGAATAAGTGCTGGCGAAGTTCATGCTGCTTTAGGAAACCGAACACCACCCAGCGGATATCATATAAAAATTTGTTTACCAGTACATTAAAGCTGAAATGGTTTTACCTGTAAATTAAGAGCATGACGTGTTTTTCTTGCTAAAAAAAACTGTTCTGATTTCCTGCATTTCCTGGTATCAGCTTGAACTGCTCTGATTCACCTTGCCTGAACTATAAAGCGGCAGGAACCAGACGCTTGTACATATCAAGATTTTTCTGTTACTTGCATAGCCTTAACCCAACCGTTCAACAACCAATCATGTGAGGAGTTGATCCGAACATGAGCGATTTCAATGAACCCAACCTCTATTAAAACATAACCCAGCAAGCAATACTTTGAAAAATTGCCTTTGAACCCGGGTAAATTTCAGGGATTTCTTTGGGTATTCTGCTCTAAATAAAATTTCATGAACACTTCTTTACCAAAAAAATCAATTGCCACTATGAATGCGCATGTAAAACGATCTTTCCTTCTTTTATTCCTGATGATTTGCCTTGGTCAGGGAAGAACGCTGGCCCAGGTAGCCATGGGCAGTTCCGGCTCCTATGTTCAGAATTTCAATTCCCTGATCACTTCAGGTTCAGCCACCTGGGCCGACAACAGCAATATACCCAACTGGTACTGGCAATCCTCCGGAGGAAGCACCACGTATAGTGCGAGTAACGGCAATATCTCTACGGCCAATCGTTACAGTTTTGGAACGGGAACCAACACAGACCGTGCGCTGGGCAGCGGAACTTATGCCGGGGCCGGCCATTTCGGTTCAGGACTGTTGTTGCAGAATATTTCCGGAGCGCCCATCACCGACCTGAAGGTTTCGTATACCGGTGAACAATGGACGAACATCGGCAATTCAGCTCAGACCCTTCAGTTTCATTATAAAATTTCTTCTTCCCCCATCAGCGCCCTTGAAGTCAGCACCAATACCGGCTGGATCGCCGTGAGCGCCCTGAATTTCATCACGCCGCAAGCCGGCGGAAGTCAGAATGCCCTGGACGGAAACCTGACCCCCAACCGGACCGTTTTCAGCAACATTACGATACCGGCGCTGAATATTCCGGACGGCAGCTACATCATGCTTCGCTGGAGAGATCCCGATGAAGGCGGCAACGACCACGGTGTGGGCATTGATGATGTTACGGTGTACTGGAACTGCATAACCTGGTATGCCGATGCGGATGGTGACAGTTATGGTAACCCTTCCGTCAGCCAGTTCGCCTGCACACAACCATTAGGCTATGTTACCGGCAATACCGATTGCGACGACAACAACAGTGCCGTTAATCCGGGCACACCCGAAATTTACGGAAACGGTATTGACGACAATTGTGACGGTTATACCGATGTGATGCCGGGCGATTACCGGTCCTTTCAAAACGGCGACTGGGCCAATACCGCTACCTGGGAAACCTTTAACGGAACCCTCTGGGTAACGCCAGCGGTACCACCATCCAGTGCCCATAACCGTATTCATATCCGTAACGGCCATGCGGTGAGTGTTTTTTCGGATATTACCATTGACCAGACCCAGGTGGATGCCGGATGTTCCTTGCACCTGACGAGTGGTATCATCACTGTAGTAAACGGACCCGGCGACGACCTCGTGCTGACCGATAACAGTTACGGCTGGACGGCTAATCTGGTGGTTTTTCCGGGGGCCGTCGTCAGCGGAGGCGCCAATCTCTTTTACTATGCCAATTCCCTTATTAACGACGGGTCCATCCTGCTGCCACTCTTTTCACCCATCGGCTCCGGAGCACCCTGTGTCATCAATGGTAACGGAACGCTGAACAACCTGACTACCTCCAACCCCGGCTACAACGTCATGCTGGGCGGAAATCAGACCATTATCAGTTTATTAAATTTTAATAACGGCAATGTCGTAACGGGTCCGTATACCCTCACCATAGGACCGGGCGGAAGTATTCAGAACAACTCCCTCACGAACTGGTTTGTGAATGGCAACCTGCAGATGCATTTCGCAGCGGGATCATCCACCCAGTATTACCGCATCGGAGATCTGAACGGGTACCGCCCAGTGGAGCTTAGCCTGATTGCCAACAGCACAGCCGGCTTTGTTACGATTTCGACCACCGATGGTGACCATCCCTCCATCGGCACCTCCACCCTCAATGCTTCCAAAACCGTTAACCGGAAATGGCATGTTCTCAACAACGGAACTTCATTCGCAGGAGCGAACCTTTACCTGCACTGGGATGCGGCAGATTTGGATGCAGGAGCAAACACCGCTTTCTTCCTTGCCGGAAAATTTGACGGCAGCAACTGGTCTTATCCCACCGTCAGCAACGCCACCTCTACCTCCATCGATCTTATCGGCCTGAGTTCCTTCAGCGATTTCATCGTCGGGGAACCCCTTTGTTCCGGACCGGCCATCACCTGTGCCAGTAACATCACCGTGTGTCAGGACCATGTGAACGGAGCCTGCGGACTCATCCTGACTCCTCCACTAAGTATTCCTCCCATCCCGGTCATTACCACCGTCGACAGGGCCATCACCTACTCCGGAGTATCGATCAACGGCGGCGGCAATTCAGCGGTTGTTGCACCGGGTTCATCCGTGAGTTTAAGTTACAATCTTTCCGTTTTCTTTGATTACCAGACCGGCTATTGCCCGGGCTGTGTGGTGCAATCCTATGTGGGTCTGGGTTCCACTTTCCAGACACTGCAATGCGAGTCCTCTATATACAACGGGTATACCGCCACCTATGGCGCAGGTAACTTTACCGCACCCTCCGTGCCCGGAGTCTATTACCTGGTTCAGGAATTATCGCTGGATTATTTCTGTCAGCCCAGACAATACAGCAACGACCCCGTGAATGCCATCGGAGTGCTGGTGGTAGGTCCTCCGTTCCCGGTAGTTACCGGGGGTTGCGGTGCAGTCAATGTCACGAACAATGCGCCCTCCTGTTTCCCGGTTGGTACAACCACCGTTACCTGGACGGCCACCGATGCACAGAACAACACCTCCACCTGCTCACAGGATATAACGGTGATACCGGCCAATTTGTATTACCGCGATTACGATGTTGACGGATATGGAACTGCCGGCTATTCGGTGTACAGTTGTTCACAGCCCGGCGGATTTGTAGCATCGAATACAGATTGTATCGATAATAATTCCGGCATCAATCCGGGTGCCACTGACATTCCGAACAATTCCATTGACGAAGATTGCAACGGCAGCGACTTCAGCAACATTCTCGTGGTGGAGGAAAACGGCCTGAACGGCGCTTATACCACCATCAACCTGGCGCTGGCTGCCGCCTCCAACGGATTCACCATTCAAATTTACCCGCGCGCCAACGGTGCGGCATTTACTGAAAACGTAAGCGCTCCGGCCATCAACGATCTGAGTTTTGTATCGGCGGTACCCGGATCAAAATACAGGATCGCGGGCAACGTAAGCATGAGCAACGGCTGGCAAATCCTGGATGCCGATATTACAGGGGATGTGACCAACCTTGGCAGCGCTGTGGGCGGTGAACGGATTGCCAACAGTAAAATTACCGGCCGTGTGCTGGGAGATGCTTCCAACAACAACTTTATCGTTGAAAACGATTCCATCTATAATCATAACGGCCAGATGATGATGACCCTTTATAGGGGGCGTTGGATCGGGAATTACATCCGTCAAACCGTAGCAGGCTATTATGAGGTAACCAATATTCTCAGCTCCAGCACGCCCGGCAACGACAGTGTTTACATTACCGGCAACCGCTTTGAAGTGGAAAGTGGCGGACGAACCATCGGTTTCTGGAGCAATACGCAATACGTGTACATTGCCAACAATTACCTGCTCACCAATTCCTTTACCAATGCCGCCTTGTATTTCAGGAGTTTAAAACAGGGTGGTCCGGGTAAAAACGCATGCATCAACAATACGGTGGCCGTGGGATTTGGTCCCGGTATGTTTTTCCAGATCGGCGCTGCCTATACCATTGAAGTGCGGAACAACCTCCTCCTGAACGGCCACTACGCCCTGTGGAATCCCGGCGATGTCACCTTCGATCCTTTCCAGTATAATTTCACGACGAACAACAGTACCCCATTCGTCAATTTCACAGCCGACGGCACCAATACCTCCTCTTCAAATTCATCGATCAGCAGCGAAGGATTCCTACAGGCCTACAGCGACGCGATCAATGGGGGTGATCCCAATCCGGTCTACAACGACGCCAACGGTTCCCGCAACGATGCCGGAGCCTTCGGCGGTAACAATCCCATCAGCAATTATTTCAACTATGGTTTAACAGATTCCACCTTTTACCAGGACGCCGATGCAGACAGCTACGGCAACCCATTGGTAAGCACCATGGCCTATGCCCGCCCGGCGGGCTTTGTGCCGGATGGTTCCGACTGCGATGATGCCAATCCGGCGATCAACCCCGGAGCCTATGAACAATGCACCAACAACATCGATGATGATTGCAACGGTTTAACAGATGACAATACCGGCCTGGAATACGAACCCGTGATCACCTATAACGGCTCACTTAGTTTGCCGTCCTGCGCGACCGGCAACGTTGTGCTGGAAGTCGGCAAAATTCTGTCCAAGCAATATGCCAGTTCCGTAGTGGCCTTCAGCTCTCAATACACCAGCGGTAGCTGGTCGGCCAATCAGGTGCTGGGTGCGCCCAACGTGTATCCCAATCACCAGGATGACGCCGCCGCCTGGTCGCCCCTGGGTCAGGACGATCAGCGGGAATACATTGAAGTTGAATTCAGCAACCCGGGCCTCATCAACTTCATCGATATCTACGAAACTTACCAAAACGGCTCTATTGATACGGTATACATCAAAAATCCGTATACCCAGCTATTCCAACCCGTCTTCACCCAGACGGCCGGCACGCTGGCGGAAGAAGGACATATCCTGCACATCAGTTTCCCCCTGACCCCCTTCCCCGTTTCACAGGTGCGTATCGCCATGAACTCGCCGGCTATACTGGACTGGAACGAGATTGATGCCATCGCCATCGGACGAATAGACACCGCCGCCTATGATTCATACCTGTGGTCGGGCGGACAAAGTTCGGCCTCTCTAACGGTATCGACAGTGGGCACCTATTCCGTTACCGTCTCTAAGAACGGATGCAGCAGCACCACCGGCAGCGTCAGCACCAAACTGTATGAAGTATTTGCCGGACCGTCCTTTAACTGGATCTCCTGCCCCGGTACTCCGGTGATCCTGGC
>JAEUTF010000137.1 GCA_016788185.1 Bacteroidia bacterium
TTTACCGACCGACCCGTTCACCCACACGCCCCGGGTATTGTAGTAAAAACTGCTGTCGCTGTTCTGATCCAGCCCTCCTGTAAATTCAAAAACCGGATCCAGGTACAGCCGGAAATCCTTTTCTTCCACCTGCAGGAGGTGCTCACTAAAGATTTTTCTCCCCACGAGTGTCCTGTTGAATTTCTTTTCCTGACGAAGGGGGATGCTTATCAGGGAATCGTAGCGTCTTCCGTAGTCGATGGCTGCCAGGGCCGCCGAATCTTCAGGCGGCGGAACCATGGCATCCACCACATCGCTGCGGAGAAAGGGCTTAAAGGACGTATGCAGGTTGTTTCCGACCCGGTTCAGATCATGGTAAAAAGGCTGCTCCACCGTGTTGCTGAGTGGAATGAAAGCACTTTGGGCGGAAGCAAACAGGGTGGCGCCGGTCAATATAACGCTGAGGAGTATACGTATTTTCATGGGTTCAGTTGTTTCCGAAGATCTTCCCTTTGTACCAGATCCTGGAGGTGCCGTCGGGCAGATCGTATTTCAGGGTGTTGCCGTTGAGTTCATATCCGGTGATGCGCTCCAGGGTGATTTCATGGGTCTTCCCGCCGCTGAACAGATGCAGCCTGCCCGACACATCCGTCCAGGCAATGTTGTTCTCGCTCATCTGGTAATTCGCCGGCATGAATTCATCGAGCAGGTAACGCTGGCCGTCGAGCAGGACCTGCAACTGGTTGTTGAAGAAAAAAAGCACAGAACGGTCGCGCACCTGATAAAAATCGGGGATATAGGCTTCGGCCTTCAGCAGGCGGCCTCCGGAAAAAACCTTGAATGATTGGTCGTCGGCTACATAGGCTACCACCTCTACGCCGGCTTTGAACGACTGCGGCTGCAGCTTTTCCAGCACCAGTATTTTCCCTCCGTAAAACACCTTCAGGTAATGATACAATCCGTCCACATAGGCCACCAGGTTACCGCCCGGATCATAGGCTTCCGGGGCTACATTGTCGAGATCATACACCTGCCCGTTCATGTACACCCTGAAAAAACCGGTATTGTTGACGTAGGCCACCGTATTCTCCCCGGCTTTATAGTCCTGCAGGCTACCGGTCAGCGTCATTTCAATCTCATGCAGTGCTCCACCGGCATACACGCGGAGGATGTCTACGTTGCGGTCGCGGAAGACCAGCAGGCTGTCGCTGACTTTAAAATCCCTGAGAAAATAGGTGAGCGGCGTCACCTTGCCCTGCTCAAATACACTCAGCAGCAAATCGCGCTGGAAATACATGAAACTCTGCGTTACATCGTAATTCGTGGCCGTCATATCCCCGAGCTTGAATTTTTCACCGCCGTAGTACACCATCAGGTCGTTGGCATTGTTGGCATAGGCGATCATCGGGCCACGGGCCTTGAAAGACCTGACCGCCTGTTGTTCGAGCTGTCGCGGGGCGCCGTTTTCGAAGATGAAGAGAAAATTGCGGAAATCCGTATAGCCCTGTAAAAAAACAGCTTCCTCCGTACCGGCCTTCAATGGCCATACGAAGAACAGAAGTAGCAGAACGAATGAACTAATGGGTTTCAAGCAATTTCAGAATTTCGTCCAGTTTGGGCGTGAGGATCACTTCTATGCGTCGGTTCTTCCTTCGTCCCTCCACGGTATTGCTTTTGTCAACCGGCATGTACTCGCCGCGACCGGCCGCCGTAAGCCTTGCCGCGCTGATTTTGCTGTTCGACATCAGTATTTTCACGACGGAGGTGGCACGCATCACACTTAAATCCCAGTTGTCCTTGATCTCGCCGCTGCCGTGCATCGGAACATTGTCCGTATGGCCTTCAATCAGGATGCTGATGTCGGCATTCTTCTCCAACACCTTTCCCAGGTCGCGCAGCGCCTCCACCCCTTTGGGATCCACCACCGTGCTTCCGGTGGCAAAAAGCAGGCGCTCCTCCATCATCACATATACCTTGCCGTTTTTCATTTCCACACTGAGGCCCTTGTCGCGATAGCCCAGCAATGCGGCCGACACCGCATTTTTCAAGGCATTGGCCGCCGAGTCCTTGCTGGCCAGTATTTGTTCGAGTTCGGCAAGGCGTCGGTTGGTGGCGGAAAGGTCTGACCCGAGGAGGCTCAGGCTGTCTTCTTTCAGCTTGAGCATTTTTGCCTTGGCGCCGAGCTCATCTTCTTTTTTCTGTAATGCTTCCTGTGTTTTTTGAAGATCACGGATCAGCTGGCGGGTGGCCTCGGCATTGGCGGCCGCCGTGGGCCCGTCTTTCAGCAAGGCGTTATAGGTGGTGTTCAAACGGTCGTAGTTGGCCTTCAGCGATCTGAATTCCTCACCCCGTACGGCGGTATCGGCCTGTAAGGCCGCCAGCCTGCTCTTCAGGTCGTCCAGCATCGCGCTGAGTTCCGCCTGCCGGGTCGTCAGCTGCAGGTTGGAGGCCTTCAACGCTTCGTTTTCCTGGTCGCAGGCTTCCTTTTTCGCCTTCAGTTCATTGTGCATACGCGAAGGCACGCAGGAAAGGACAGACAGGGCCATCAGGGTGATCAGGGGGAGTATTCGCTTCATATCGTTCTTTGAATGGACTAAAATAGGCAGTGGCTCAGGGCCATAGACAGGCCGCAGGTGTAATATTCAACACAATTCTGTTGAAACCCTGAAGGTTGAAATTACGATATTGAGGTTAGAGAATTCGTTCGTAAATTAGTAGCACTTATCCCTTTAAGTATGGAAAAGAAACTCAGTGACAACTGGATTACAGAACAACACATCGATTTTGAATACAAAAAGTACCTGCTGCTGGCCTATCTGCAACACGTCAGTGAGCGTTTTGAGGAGACACGCCTCTACCCCGCGTTGAGTGAACTGGTGAAGCACTACCGCAACCTGGTGGCCTTGCGCGATCAGAAAAAAAACATGTTCGAGAGCTTTCCCGAAAAATTATCAGGAGCCGACCTGCAGCATTTCAAACTGGTGTATGAAAAATTATGCGACGACGATCACCTGATGCGTGAAATAGAAACCATCATCAATTTCAGCATACCGCAGTTTGAACAACACCTGGCCGAGGGAAAAAAAATCTATGACTTCATCGAATCCAAGCTGAACATCTATCCCGTAGGCATCGTCCCGCTGCACACGGATGCCGGCTACCTCCTGCTCCGCAACGGGGATTTTAACGAAACGGTGGTGTTCGAATACCAGATCAGCATTTTTGATCAGCCTGCCGAGCGCTACCGTGCCATCGGCCTGCAGTATGTGGCTTCCTTCGAGAAGACTTTGCGCAACACCTATGAAAACATCAAGGGTGAGCTGTTGCAGTACAACCGGAATCTGCCGAATCCCGCCACCTATGTGATCGAGTCAGAACTCACCCTGCCGCTGGAGGATACGCTTCTGCCCCTGGCCAAACGCTCCCTGGTGCGCTTCCTGAACGCCGCCTGAGGGCTTCAAGCTCCCGTACAGTTCCTGCAGAAAAAACGATGGGGGCGGCTGATCCGACCTGTATCAGATTACTTCCCTTTGAACGCCGCCTTGCGCTTGTTTAAAAATGCGTCGGTGCCTTCTATAAAATCCTCGGTGGTAAAACAGGCCCCAAAGCGTTCAATCTCCTCACGGTAACCGTCCTTCTCTTTGTGATAGGAGGCATTGACGGTACGTACAATTTCCGCGATGGCGACGGGCGCCATGCCCAGGATCTTGTTCAGGATCTCCCTGCATTTGTCTATTAACTGATCCGCCGGCACCACATAGTTCACCAGGCCCAGGCGCAGCGCTTCCTGCGCGTCGATCATATCGGCGGTCATGAGCAGTTCCATGGCTTTTCCTTTGCCGATCAGCTGCGGGAGTCGCTGGGTTCCGCCGTAACCGGGAATCAATCCGAGCTTCACCTCGGGTTGACCGAACCTGGCCTGCTCGGCCGCTACGCGCATGTGGCAGGCCATTGCCAGTTCGCAGCCGCCGCCCAGCGCAAAACCATTGACCGCAGCGATGACCGGTTTGGGACATTGCTCCACGCTGTTGAACACGGCATGTCCGTGGGCGCTCAGTTCCATACCCTGTGCCAGGTTAAATGCGGCAAACTCACTGATGTCGGCGCCGGCGATGAAGGCCTTGGATCCGGAACCGGTC
>JAEUTF010000141.1 GCA_016788185.1 Bacteroidia bacterium
TCCACCATGATCGAATTGTTGCTACCAAGAATCAGACGGATCTGTTCCACTTTACCCGCGGGAATGCCCCCGGAGGCGATGAGGGTATCGGCGCCGTTCACGAAATCCAATAAATTGTAGATGCCGGGATTTACATTCAGCTGTGTATTCTTTCCGCCGCTTCCGGTTACTTCAACCGCCTGCAGGTCGATGTACACGGCATTGTAGTTGGCAGGAGCATCCGTCATTCTGATGTATACCTGTGATGTACCTTCTGTAGCTTCCTCTTTCTTACAGGCAATAACCAGAAAAGAAATTGCACTGCACAAGAGCCATGTGGCCAAGTTGATCCTCTTCATCTTTTCTCCTTTTTATACAAAGTAACGAAGGGCCGGTGTGATGTTGCATGTAAATGCAGTTTTATTCTTACAACTACTCCGTGTTTTCAAAACCCCCTCCGGCAGATTTGAAAATATCCGAAATTTAAAGGGTCTTTGTTTTAAAAAAGCAGACAGGCAGGAAACCCGGATCTGTGTTCTTCCACCGGTCTTTTCGTGGTCTCACCAGGAATCGAACCTGGATCTAAAGTTTAGGAAACTTCTATTCTATCCGTTGAACTATGAGACCAAATTTTTTTAAGAACTTTTTACACTCACGTATCATCTCCCTGCTCAGGAGTTCACCGGAACCCCTGCAGGAAACCCGGATCTTTAGTTTAAAAAATCTGTTTTACCCTGTGAACGATGAGACCTCTCCGGACGGCCGCAAAATTAGTGATTTAGAGGAAAAAGCCCGATGCACGCCCGATTTATCACACTACCCGTCTAAGCAGGACTCTCGCCGGAGCGGCCTCTGCACCCTTGATTTTAATGGGGAGTGCCATCAGTTCATAGGTGCCTTCTTCCACACCCTGCAACTGCAGATGCTCGATGATGAGGACCTCGTTTTCCAGAAGAGAAACATGAACTTTTTCCAGATCGCCAAGACCCGCTATGGAAAGACTGTCGGTACCGGCCACCTGAATTTTTTTAGATACAAGATAGACGGCGGCGGAAGCATCCAGGGCTATCATTTCTTCGGGTGAAGGCATTTGACGGGCGCCCTCAGACGGGCTCAGCGTTTTGAACAAAAGGCCCTCGCCTTCTTGTATGTTCTTGTTTTTCAGCCAGTTTTCGGTGATAGAATGCTCCCGGGAGGCATCCAGCACCCGGACCCTTGCGCATAGTTTTGAAAGGGGGATTTGCGAAATATCCTTCCCCCCGGGGATAAAATGCAGGGGGGCATCAATGTGGGTTCCGGAATGAAGGCCCATAAAGATCTCCGACAAATGGTACCTGTCGCCGGCTTCGTGACAAGCCAGGGCGGTCATGACCGGTGAAGGGTCGCCAGTCCAAACGGGTGTTTCGGAAGAGAGCGGCACCGAAACGTCGATCCAGGCGCAGAAAGAACCATCCATGGGACCAAATTATTCTAAATGACGAAGAATGGCTGCTTTTGACAATTATTGACTTTATTTTAAGAGTACTCTTTGTCGGTTTGAAAAATAAGCTATCTTAGTATCTTCAAAACCACTCAAGAACCCATAATCAAATGAAGAAATTACTTGCCGTTGTGGCTATCGTAGCCCTCGCATTCGTATCTTGTAAGAAAGACGGAGATGATAACGGAGGCTCCGGCTCCACAGGTGGCACCGGTGGTACACTGACCGTTGAAAAGAAAAACAGGGGTATTCTTCTGGATTTCTCCGAAACCTGGTGTCCTCCCTGCGGTGCATATGGCGGACCCTCTTTCGACAGTTGCATGACACAGGAAGGATCGGTCATTACGCTGATGAAAGTTTACGGCAGTTCAACACCTGCCAGTCTGAACGCCTCTATTTCTAACGGTTTCGCCAGCGCTTACAGCGTGAGCGGAGTTCCTGATTTCTATTTAAACAATACCGAGCTGAACAGCGGTGGCGGGGTTTACTCCAACATTGGATCCAATTACAACTGGGTCATGACCAAAGCCAATGCTTTCGCAGCGGATTCTGTGAATGCCGGTGTTGCGTTGAAGAAAGAAGTGGTAGGCGATTCCATGAGGATTACCACCAAAGTGAAGTTCTTCAAGGCACAGGCTGCAGGACAGGATTACAAGATTGCCACCTACATTGTTGAAGACGATATCATCGCCGCCCAACAGGTAACCGGACAAGGCAGTGTAGCCAACTACAAACACCGCAACCTGGTTCGTGCCTGCAATTCCAGTACCTATGCAGGTCTTCCCTTGAATTCCTCAGCCGCCATTACAGCCGATCAGGAATTCAACAATACCTACACCCTGTACCTGAATCCGGCATGGAACAAAGCCAAACTGAAAGTGATTGCGGTCATCTGGAAAGGCGGTGTTACACCCAATAAAGTGATCAACTCCAACGTAGCCAAGTAAAACCTGACCTATCAATACACCAAAAACCGGCTTCTGAAAAGGAGCCGGTTTTTTTATGTGCCATCCCTTTCCACATGAGGTTGGCCGGGGTGCTCAGCCCTGCTTTCCGCCCCATCATTAACCATCCGGTTAATTTTTAATGGCTATAAATCAATCGAATACAAGCCATTCAGAAGAATACTTTTGCTAAAATGAAGGAGGTTTCTACTTTTGTTAACCAAACGGTTAAACCAATTGGATAAGTCAAGCACAGAAACAAGTACCAGGGAGCACATCCTGGAGGCCGCGCGAAAAGTATTCATCCGCGATGGTTTTCATGGCGCCCGCATGCAGGACATTGCGAATGCGGCCGGACTCAATAAGGCACTGCTGCACTACTATTATAAAAACAAGGAGACCTTGTTTGAGCTGGTCTTCAACGATGCATTTTCTGAGTTCATTCCGAAAATCCATTCCATTTTTATGGGACCTGGCAGCGTATTGGAGAAGACCGAAGCCTATCTCGAAGCGCACCTGGGTTTGCTGATAAAAAAGCCGGATCTGCCCATGTTCGTGATGACGGAGATCCACCGGGATCCGGAGCGCTTCTTTGCAAATTTCCTGGGAAGGATGCCCGGAGAACCGCCCTTCGAGCGCTTCCTGCAGCAGATCGCGGATGAAATGCGGGATGGAAAAATCCGTACGATGAATCCGCGCGATCTCTGGATCAACGTGATGGGGATGACCATCTTTCCGTTTATATCGAGGCCCATGTTACAAAAACTAACGCTGATGAATGACCGCGAATTCAAGGACCTGATGCTGCAGCGTAAAAACTCCATCCTTGAATTCATCAGACTGGCCATCCTTTTACCCGAAAAAAACTGACCATGAAAAATCTCCTGTGGTTCCTTTTAATCCTGACCGCCCCAGCCCGCGCTCAGGAACCTGTTCAGCTGGAAACAGTGCTCAGCCAGGCCGCCCTTCATTACCCGCTCAGCAGGCAACGCGACCTGGTGAACGAAAGCCGGCATTTCAGTCTGGCCGCACTGAACCGGGCCTATCTCCCGCAGCTGAACATAAACGGACAAGCCACCTATCAATCGGCGGTTACGGAATTGCCTATTAAAATTCCGCTGCCCGGATTCGAGATGGAATCTCCCGACAAGGATCAGTATAAAGTCGTGGCGGATGTCAGCCAGGTGGTCTATGACGGAGGAGCTATTTACAGACAGAAAGGCGTGCAAAAAACCAGTGCGAGGGTAGAGCAGGAAAAAATCAATGTGGAGATGCAGAAGATGCGTGAACGAGTCCGTCAGCTGTTCCTGGGTGTCCTGATGCTGGATGAGCAGGTGCAGCAAATCACCCTGGTGGATGCCGATCTGCAATCCGGCATAAAGCGGATGGAGTCTGCAGTAAAAAACGGCAGCGCCTTCCGGTCCCAACTGGCGCAGCTCAGGGCCGAAGAACTAAAAAACAATCAACGCAGGACGGAGCTGCTGAACACGCGCCGGACCTTGCTGAAAACCCTCTCGCTTTTTACCGGTATAGAATTCGCCGATGACACCAGGTTCATGAAACCGGCGATCAGCCATTCATTCGGTAACACCTTCAGCCTTCAGCGTCCGGAACTGGGCCTGTTCATGGCGCAGGACAGCATGGTGGCGGCGCAGGGCAAACTGATCGGCAGCAAAAGTCTTCCAAAACTCAGTCTATTCGCGCAGGGCGGCTATGGCCGTCCAGGCTTGAATATGCTCGATAATGATTTCGCATGGTTCTACCTGGCCGGGGCGCGGCTCAGCTGGAACCTGGGCGCTTTGTATAGCCTGCACGCGGAACGTAAAGTCAACCGGATCAGCAGAAGCAGCCTCCAGATTCAAAAAGAACTGTACCTGCTGAATGCCAATATAACAGTGGAGCAGTACCGAAATGAAATGGAGAAATACCAGAAACTACTCCTGGACGATGCCGGCATCCTTTCGCTGCGCGAAGAAATCATGAATGCCTCCCGCGCGCAGCTCCAGAACGGACTCATCACCGCCGCGGATTACCTGCGGGATGTGCATGCGGCCGATCAGGCCCGGCAGGCAGAACTCCTGCACCGTCTGCAACTGCTCCAGGTACAACTGGACTATACCGATTACATCTCACAACCCTGAAGATTTCATCTCCCATGAAAAAATACCTCATCTATTTCACCAGCATGCTTTTCCTGGGCAGCTGCGGCCGTGGAAACGGAGACTTTGACGCCAGCGGCACGTTTGAAGCAGAAGAAGTGATTGTCTCTGCTGAAACGGCAGGGAGGATCCTGAGCTTTCACGCCGACGAAGGAAAGCTGCTCCGGGCAGGAGAACTTGCCGCGGTCATTGATACCAGCGCCTTGCAGCTGCAGGCCCTGCAGGTAGAGGCCAGCATGGCCGCACTCCGCGATAAAACCACCGATGTTCAACCTTATATACGCACCCTTGAACAGCAAATGGTGCTTCAGCGCACTCAACTGAAAGCATATGAGCGTGAGCGCGACAGGGTCGCCAACCTGGTGAAGGAGGATGCGGCCACGCTCAAACAACTGGATGAGGCGGAAACCCTCGTTCAGGTAGGACGCGAGCAGCTGGCCCTTACGCAGCGCCAGCTCGAACAGCAAAAAAACATCATCGGCACACAAAACAGGAGTATCCTCAGCGAACAGGCGCCCCTGGAAGCACGCAGAGCGCAAATCAGCGATCAGCTGTACAAAGCCCGCGTGATCAATCCGATTGCCGGCACGGTGCTGACCTCGTATGCGGAAGCGGGCGAAGTGACGGCGCCGGGAAAAGCCCTTTACAAAATAGCGGACCTGAGCTACCTGCAGCTGAGAGCCTATATCAGCGGCGAACAAATGGCCCTGGTCAAAACAGGACAGGACGTAAAGGTGCTCATCGATCATGGAAAAGAATACAAAGAGCTCAGCGGATCGGTGATCTGGATCAGCGACAAAGCCGAGTTTACCCCGAAAACCATCCAGACCAGGGACGAAAGAGCACACCTGGTGTATGCTATGAAAATACGGGTGAAAAACGACGGCGCCTTAAAAATAGGAATGTACGGAGAGGTGAAATTCTGACGTTCCGTACCTGTTGAAACCCTCTGTACACTCCGGTGAACGGAATCCCGGATCGTCCGGCTCCTTCGCTGAACCACGGAACGTCAGCCCACGACCATGAAAGCAATAACGGCAGAGAACATCCGAAAATCCTACAAAAACGGAAAAGAAACTGTGGAGGCCCTCCGCTCGGTCAGCTTCTCTGTTGACCGCGGCGAACTGTTCGGGTGCATCGGACCTGACGGAGCCGGGAAAACCACACTGTTCAGGATCCTGGTGACCCTGCTGCTGGCCGATGAAGGTCGTGCCACGGTCGATGGCTTTGAGGTGGTGAAGGAGTACCCTGAAATCCGGCGGCGCGTAGGATATATGCCCGGACGTTTTTCGCTGTACCAGGACCTGTCGGTGCAGGAAAACCTGGAGTTCTACGCGACCATCTTCCGGACCAGCGTGAAGGAAAATTATCACCTCATAAAAGATATTTACGTGCAGCTGGAACCTTTTGCCAGCCGGCCGGCCGGCAAGTTGTCGGGCGGTATGAAACAAAAGCTGGCCCTGTGCTGCGCGCTGATTCATAAACCCACCGTATTGTTTCTGGATGAACCCACCACCGGGGTGGATGCAGTATCCAGAAAGGAATTCTGGGAGATGCTGAAAAGATTAAAGCAACAGGGCATCAGCATCCTCGTTTCCACACCGTATATGGACGAAGCCTCTCTTTGCGACCGTATCGCGATGATGCACGACGGACAATTCCTGAAAACCGACAGCCCTCAGAACATCACCCGAAATTTCCAGCAGCCGCTCTTTGCCGTCAAAAGCGGAGACATGTTTGAACTGCTGCACCGGCTTAAAAAAATGGAGGGCATACAAAACGCCTATCCGTTCGGAGAATACCATCACGCCGTGATGAAAAGCGGTATGGACACGGAGGCTTACCTCCGCGAACACCTGGCGGAGAGCCCGGATCTTGAAATTCTGCCGGTCCGGGCCGACATCGAGGATTGCTTCATCCATGAAATGCAGAAACACTGAAAGCCGGCAGCAGGAACGCCAACGATAAAATCAAAACACGGTCCCTTGAAAAATCCAGAGAAACACTACGAATACGCCATCACCGCCGATGCGTTGAGCAAGCATTTCGGCGATTTCACCGCGGTCGACCGGATTACCTTCAACGTCCGGCGCGGGGAAATCTTCGGCTTTCTGGGCGCCAACGGGGCCGGAAAAACCACTGCCATGCGCATGCTCTGCGGACTCAGCAAACCGAGCAGCGGAGAGGCCACGGTGGCCGGTTACGATGTGGCCGCGCAGCCGGAAGACATCAAGCGGAACATCGGCTACATGAGCCAGAAATTTTCTCTTTACGAAGACCTGACGGTCACGGAGAACATTCGCTTCTTCGCCGGGATCTACGGATTGAGCGATGCGGCCATCCGGGAAAAAAGCGCTTCGCTGCTCCGGCACCTGCAACTGGAGGCGGAAAAAAACAAACTCGTTCAATCGCTTCCTCTCGGATGGAAACAGAAGCTGGCCTTCTCCATTGCCATCATCCACGAACCGAAAATTGTTTTCCTGGATGAACCTACCGGCGGCGTAGATCCGTTAACCCGCAGGGAATTCTGGGAAATGATCTATACCTCCGCCCGGCAGGGCACCACCATCTTCGTGACCACCCACTACATGGATGAAGCCGAATACTGCCACCGTGTCTCCATCATGGTGGATGGCCGTATAGCCGCGCTGGACACGCCCGCTGCGCTGAAAAAACACTTCGGAGCCGCTTCCATGAACGAGGTATTTCTTCAACTCGCGCGTCAGGCCACCAGACAAGCCGACTGACCCATGAAAGAACAATTTCTAGCCTTCGTCCGGAAAGAGTGGTTCCATATCTGGAGAGATAAAAAAACACTTTTTATCCTCTTCGGATTGCCCGTGGTGCAAATCATCATTTTCGGCTTTGCACTCACCAATGAAATCAAGAACGCGCGCATCGCGGTGGTTGACCGGAGCAGGGATGCCCTCTCTCAGCAGTATATTCAACGGATCGAAGCCAGCCGCTATTTCGACATCGAAAGCATGTTGGGGAGCGCCAACGAAGCGGATGCAGAATTCCGCAAGGGAAAAATCAAACTGGTGGTGGTGATCCCCGAAAATTTCGGCAGTGACATCCGGCACCAGAACAAAACGCAGGTGCAGGTGATCGCCGATGTATCCGATCCCAACACCGGCACCACGCTCGGCACCTATATCCAGGCGATCACCGCCGACTTCCAGTCGGACATCAACCAGGGACAAAAACTCCCCTATACCATTCAGCCGGAAGTACGCATGCTGTACAACCCGCAACTAAAAGGCGCCTACAATTTTGTTCCGGGAGTGATGGCGATGGTGCTGATGCTGATCTGTACCCTCATGACGTCCATCGCCATTGTTAAAGAGAAGGAAACAGGCACCATGGAGGTTTTGCTGGTCTCGCCTTTAAAACCGGTGTTGGTGATCCTCGCCAAAAGCACCCCCTATCTTTTGCTTTCCGCGGTGAACATCGTCAGCATTCTGCTTCTGAGTGTTTTTGTACTGGGACTACCCATTGCCGGCAATCTTGCTCTGCTCATCGGCCTGAGCCTGCTCTTCACCATTACCAGCCTGTCCTTCGGTATGCTCATCTCCTCCATCACCGCCAGCCAGCAAACCGCAATGCTGATCTCCCTGATGGGCCTGTTTCTTCCTACCCTGATGCTCAGCGGATTTATGTTCCCCATTGAAAACATGCCGCTGCCGCTGAAAGTCATGTCGAACCTGGTACCCGCAAAATGGTATTTCTTCATTGTGAAAGCGGTCATGATAAAAGGCGTGGGCATGGCCATCATTTGGAAAGAAACACTCATCCTGACGGTCATGACCATCGTCTTTCTGGCCCTGAGCATCCGTAAATACAACATCCGTTTAGCCAACCACTGAGATGCGCAGCCTCCGCTTTTTATTAGAGAAAGAATTCCGGCAGATCTTCCGGAATCCCGCCATCCTGCGCATGATCTTCATCATGCCGGTGATACAGCTCATCATCCTGCCACAGGTGGCTGACTATGAAATCAGGAACGTGAAAATGGACGTCATCGACCACGATCATTCCATGTATTCGAGGGAGATGATCCGTAAAATCACCTCTTCGGGCTGCTTTGAACTGGCGGGCTATCACGACAGTTATACGGCAGCCCTGCACGATGTGGAACACGACCGCACCGACCTCATACTCGAAATTCCGGCGGGGTTCGAAAGGACCCTGGTCCGTGAAAACGAAGCACCGCTCTTCATCGCCGTCAACGCCATCAACGGCATGCGGGCGAATCTTGGTGCCGCCTATCTCAACAGCATCATACGCGACTACAACCAGGAGGTACGGGCGGAGTGGATCCGTTTTCCCCGCTTTGATGAACAGCCGCGCATTGAAGTACAGCAACGCAACTGGTACAACCTCCACCTGAATTATAAACTGTTCATGGTTCCGGGCATCCTCGTCATCCTGCTCACCATGGTGGGCGCCTTTCTCGCCGCGCTGAATATTGTGAAAGAAAAAGAAATCGGAACCATCGAACAGATCAATGTGACGCCTATCCGCAAACACCATTTCATTCTTGGCAAACTCATACCCTTCTGGATCATGGGTCTCCTGGTGCTGAGTCTTGGATTGCTGGTGGCCCGGCTGATCTACGGCATTGTACCGGTTGGAAACATCGGACTCATTTATCTCTTCGCGGCCATCTTTCTGCTGGCGGTGCTGGGGTTGGGCCTGCTGATCTCCACCATCTCGCATACGCAGCAGCAAGCCATGCTCATTGCTTTTTTTCTGATGATGATCTTCATTCTGATGGGCGGACTTTACACCTCCATTGAAAGCATGCCCCGTTGGGCACAGGTGGTTACCTGGTTCAACCCCGTCACCTATTTCATTGACGTGGTGCGCATGGTGGTCTTGAAAGGCAGCGGACTGAAAGACATCGCCGGCCATCTTGGCATCATTTTCATTTTCGCGGTGGTGTTGAATGCCTGGGCCGTGTTCAGTTACCGGAAGCGAACCTGATTCCGGCCATTTTTGCTCGGAAGGACGTATCTTCGCGGTATGTCGTCCGATGCGCCGGTCCTGAAATTATCCGAACTTTCTGCCATCGTAGCCGAAGTGTTTCAGCAACACTTTGCGGCCGAACGGTTCTGGGTGACAGCAGAAATCATCGGCCTTAAGATGAGTCGCGGACATTGCTATCTGCAGCTGGCTGAAAAAGATGAAAACGGAACCACGCCAAAGGCTGAATTCAGGGGGAACATCTGGTCCTTTCAATACGAACGCATCAGCCAGCGCTTTTTCCGGATGACGGGATCTCCCCTGCGCGAACAGATCGAAGTGCTCTTGTGTGTGGAAGTGAAGTACCATGAACGGTACGGCCTGAGCCTGGTGGTGCACGATATGGATCCGGCCTATACGCTCGGCCGGCTCGAAATGGAAAAGCGGCAAACCCTTGAACGGCTGAAGAAAGAGGGACTATACGAACGCAATAAATCACTGGAGCTTCCGGTTTCCATGCAGCGGATCGCGCTGATTTCGGCTGAAGATTCACGGGGCTTCGAAGATTTTATGAACCGGCTGGAGACTAACCCATACGGATATACGTTTGAAGTCACCCTCTACAACTCTTTGCTGCAGGGCAACCTGGCGGCGGCGGATATTGTGGTACAGCTGAACCGCATTAAAACGGATCTTCCTGTAAAAGGATATACGGCCGTGGCCCTGGTGCGCGGGGGCGGAGGCGTTTCGGGGATGGAATGCTTCAACCAGTATCTGCTGGCGGAGCAGATCGCGAAATTCCCGCTACCGGTCATCACCGGAATCGGGCATCATGCCGACCGCAGTGTGGCCGATGAAGTCGCCCATACCCAACGCATGACCCCCACCGATGTGGCCAATTTCCTCATCGAACACCAGGCGGCCTTCGAAGGAAGGATGGAATCCTACTGGGAGCAGGTGCGCGAAATGGCACTGGAAGTACTGCGCTCGGACAAAGAGCAGATGGCCGTTTCCTCACAACGACTCGGCAATACGGTGCGCCTTGAACTCAACAGGGAGGGACGAAAGCTGGATCAATCGGCGTTTTTACTGAAGCACCTCTTGCAGGGAACCCTGATACGGGAGCAACATACGCTTGACGAACTGCGCCGGCAATTACAGAAAGAAGTTCGCCTGATGCAGCAATTGGAACAAGCCGGTATGGATGAATGCAAATCACGCCTGCGCCATGCGCTGAGTACGTTTTTTGAGCAATGCGCCGACCGGCTGAACAAAGCGGAAGCTATGAACCGGCTGCTTGATCCGGCAGAAGTCCTGCGAAGAGGATACAGTTATACACTCCATGCCGGGAAAGCCCTGGTGGCAGCAGAGGAGGTGAAAGACGGGGATACCCTTACCACGGTCTTGTACAGGGGGGAAATTCAATCAACAGTCAATAAAAAATAACCATGGCCGAAAAATTCAGCTACGAAAAAGCCAAAGCGGAACTTGAGGAAATACTCGAAGAACTTGAACGCGGGGAGACCGGTATCGATACCCTCGCCAAACATGTGAAGCGCGCCGGTGAACTGATCCGTCTCTGCCGCGAAAAACTGCGCAGTACGGAAAAAGAAGTGGGAGGCTTACTGGAGAACCTGGACGATGAATAAGTCCTCGTCGGCCGGCAATTTATTTTAGCGGGCCCGCCTTTAGTTTTGCGAGCAATTGCTCGTCTTTGAACAGGAACAGATAACGTACCGTTATTTTATTTTCCTTTTTACTTTTCAGTTCATAGCGGTTCACCTCCTCCAGCGCTTTTAAAAAGTCCGATTCCTGCTCCAGGGCCGGACAGGCCATTTTCGTTACCGCCATGGTCTGTAATTTTATCATATCATCCTGGGTGGTGTACATCCCGTTGCATTGATTGCAGCCTGCGTGGCCACCGAAGGTGTTGCTCTGGCCCTCAAAATTCAGGTAGATCTCCTGACTTCCCGCCGGCAGGCTGATCGCCACGCCTTTCATCTCTACAAGAGTCCACCGGGCGCCCTCCAGGGCAGGATCTTTGCCAAAAGGCTTCTGCGCATTGTTTTTGCAGGCCAGGAACAAGGACAGGCCGATGCCGAGCAACCAAAGGGTTTTACTGTTTATCATCTTACATTCAGAATATTGGCAAATTTCGTGAAAAATTTATGAACCGCTGAACGATAAAGCTTGCAATTCGGCGGTGATTTTCATATCATTGAGAACTATATGAAAGCGATGAAAAAAATCATGATCGTCCTGGCCTTTTGTTTTGGCACGTTTGCATGCCAGGCACAGGTTGAAGGAGAGGTGACCCCGATGGAACTTGGCGACGCACCGGTACACAGCTATGCTTCGCTGCTGTATGAATTGCAGCAAAATATCCGTTCTGATGCCTACGGTTCGGGAGCTGACAAACTGCTTGCCGGGTGGAATCCACGTAAAACCAGCATTAAAGAAGCAGCTGCCCAATTGGCGGCCATCGAATTCAATCTGAAAACCAATTTGCTCCGGCCTGAATGGTCAGCCGGACAAAAGGAATGGAGAAGCAACTTAAAAACAACGGGAGAAAAAACGGATGTGCTTCGTTCACTGAAAACGTTTGAACTGGGATTGAAAGACGAAGCATTCCTTAAAACCTGGACGCCCCTCCGCGATGACTGGCGCAGAAATCTTGAAAAACTGCTGACCCCCTGATCCGTATCGTATACTTTTCTTTGAATCGAACTTCATTTTAAAACTTTAAAGCCATGCTCGACCAGCTTATTAACCTTGTTAAAGAACATGCCGGTGATGCGATCATTAAAAATCCGGCCATCCCTGACGAAAAAAACACCGAAGCCATCCGTGAAACCGCAGGTGGCATTATGGATGTACTGAAGGGTCAGTTGAACAGCGGCAAACTGGATGCATTGAACGGCCTGTTGAAAGGCGGCAGCGCTGACAATCCCCTGACGGGTCAGGTGAGCCAGGAAGTACAGCAACGCCTGGCCTCACACTTTAACATCGATACAGCACAGGCCGGTAAAATTGCATCCCAGCTGATCCCCGTTGTGTTGCAGCAGCTGAGCAAGAAAACCAACGATCCCAACGACAATAGTTTCACCATGGAAGGGATTTTGTCGGGACTTGGAAACTCGGGAGCCGGCAATGCGCTGAATGCGATCAAAGGACTATTCGGAAAGTAGACGGTATCTACCGTTCGTTTGAATCTTCCTTCTTCTTTTCTTTCTTCTCTTTCCCGAATACGATGCCCATACTAACATAAAACGCCGAGTAACGGGAATCATAGTCGTACTTTTCATTCTTCTTAAAGGCATGGGTGAGTCCGTAACTCATTCCTGCTTCAAGGGTGAGAAATGCCAGATCGAGTCCAAGCCCGGCATCCAGATTGAAAGAACCGGCATTAAAATCTTTTTTCGAAAAACTGATCTCTTCTTTTTCATTCACCACATCCAGAATAAAATCATAGGTGGGTCCCGCCAGCAACCTGCACTTAAAAAGTTTGCGGTGTACCAGGTCAAACCCAAGGAGTGATTTCAGCCTTACCGAAGTGCGGATCAGTTTATCATTCAGGTAAGAGACAGACCACAACGAATCCTGCGCCGACAGGACGCTTTCTTTCAGTTTAAACACGGATATATTTCTGGCGTAGAAAATACCCGGCTGAAAATAAAACTGGCGGCCGATGCGTGTATCCACACCGGCCATAAAACCGATCTCCGCCGAGAATTCACTTTCGTACAGATTATCTCCGACGTCCCTGTAACGATCATCTTCCAGGTTCAGCAATGAAATGGCTACCTGTGGATTTACCCTGAATTGCGACAGGGCCGGAGAACAGCAAAGCAGGAACAAGCCTGCGCTGCCCAAGGTCTTCAGGAGGAATTGCATGGCCTTGAAAGTACCTGAATCCGCTTGAATACCTGTCTGACGCCAGATGCCCGCAATTCAAAACGCTGTTTTTCAATCGTATATAAACACAGGCAGCACCCTGCCTTTCACGCTCAGGGTCAGTTAAACAAAATCCCCATTACTTTGTTCTTAAGGGTAGGTACCAATGCCCTGCTGAAATCATGACGCTTGCCATCTATATCCTTGCCTTTGTCCTCACCTTCTTCTTCATGGAGTTTGTGGCCTGGTTTACCCATAAATACATCATGCACGGTTTACTGTGGGTCCTTCACAAAGACCATCACCAGGTAGAGCCCGGCTTTTTTGAAAAGAACGACTCCTTCTTCCTCATCTTCGCGGTTCCCAGCGCCTTCCTGATGTATTTCGGCGCCACCCATGGATTCGACATCCGGTTTTATATCGGAGCGGGTATAGCCGCCTACGGTCTGGCTTACTTTCTGGTACACGATGTCTTTATCCATCAGCGCTTCAAACTCTTTCGCCGTACCGACAGTCTTTATATGCGCGCCATCCGCAAGGCGCACAAGGTGCATCACAAGCACCTCGGCAAAGAGTACGGAGAATGTTTCGGAATGCTGCTGGTTCCCATGAAATACTACCGGGAGGCAAAGAGAAGCCTGGAAAAAGAAATCGCCTGAACGTTCAGGGAAAATTCCTGAGGTGGAACAAGGCCCAACCTCCTTTCATTTCGCGAATGCAGAAGCCGGTATCAGGCCTTCTTCGCCGCCTGCATGCCCTTGTTGACCAGGAAAACGCCCAGGATGGTAATCCCCATGGCGCCGATGCTTCGGGTGCTGATCTGCTCGTCCAGCAG
>JAEUTF010000148.1 GCA_016788185.1 Bacteroidia bacterium
CGCATGTTTAAACCAGGGGTGTGCTTCGCTGCAGTGATTTAAAACGAGATCCATCATGATCCTGATACCTCGCCGATGGGCTTCCTTGATCAGTTTTCTGAAATCCTTACGGTTCCCGAATTCAGGGTCCGTTTTATAATAGTCCTTCACATCGTATTTGTGATAGGAGGGAGAGGGATGGAAAGGAGAAAGCCACAGGCCGTCCACGCCGAGTTCAGTAAAATAATCGAGGGCAGCAATCAGCCCCGGAAGATCACCAATGCCATCCTCATTACCGTCGCTGAAGCTGCGAATAAAAACCGAATACCAGACTGCCATAAGGTTGCCACCAAAATAGTAAAAATGGCGAAGGACATTTGGGCACTGTGATTTTAGAAGGAATACATCAGACTTACATACAGATCGATTCCGCTCCCATCCGGTGTCAGCAGTTTGGAGGGAAGGGATGATTTAATCTCTTCGGTTAAAGCAACATCCTGTCCGTTGGAGGATAGCTGGTCAAGGTGGTATTTCATGTACGTGTAGCGCAAGCCTATCAATCCCCCAAGGCTGTTGCGGTCAAACCAGGCCAGGTATTCTACATGCACACTAGGACCCAGACTGGTTTTGTAGTTGTAAAGATTGTGCGCGCCATCCGGAAGTTTACGGGCATCAAAATCATACTTCCCGTTTATGCTGAGGTCAAGACCTGCCCCCACGACAATGGCCAAGGGGTCTTCCTTGAACTGAAAGGCATGCTTCAGGCTAATCAGGTAGTTCAGATGCGTAAAATGTCCCTCCACATTTTCGGCCTGGGGCGTAAAGGATGTAAATTGGTAATTGAATTCATTTCCCAGCAGCCAGTTGCCCTGCAAAGGCGCATTCAACATCAACCCAAGGCCGATACCACCGCCCGGACTTATCTGCAGTTCCTGGTTCTTCTCAGTAAACAAACCGGTTTTCCAGTAACTTAAGCCGGCGCCAAAAGAAACGGTAAGGCCGACATGGTAAGGCAAGGTGTTTCCTTTTTGTTGAGCATTTGCCGTGTCCTGACACCACCCTGGCCTGGTGTCTGCCACCAGGGTACTTAAAAGGGTGACAAGAAATAAAAATGCCCGCTTCATCGTATATCGATTCCTGTGTAAATTTGTTAAGCGAAACCACACCTGCCAATGACCGGAATCAGAATACGCATTGACTTTTATACTTCAATCCGATACATATTGTTGTGAACGTGAATTGAGCATTTTCAATTTCATGGCCTGACGTTTATGAAAAAGAATAAAAAAATCAACAGCCTGAAGGACCAGGTGCCTTCCGACTCCAAATTCACCTTTTTTGAGAATGTCTGGGATGTGGTTCGCCTTGTTCCGAAAGGACGGGTAACCTCCTACGGTGCGATTGCCCGTTACCTGGGCGCTGCCGGTTCGAGCAGAATGGTAGGCTGGGCCATGAACGCGGCGCATGGCGTTCGTCCTGCAGTACCGGCCCAGAGGGTGGTGAACAGGAATGGCTTGCTAACCGGAAAGCATCATTTCGGTTCACCGGAGATGATGCAAGTTTTACTCGAAAAGGAAGGGGTGGAGGTGAAGGAGGACAAGGTGCTTCGATTCAAGGAACTATTTTGGGATCCCATGCAGGAGTTATGAATTCCATAGGGCTGGTACCCGGATCTGGGTTTACTTTGTACCTGAAAAAGGTGAGTATGCCCATACCCAATATTAAGGATTTTCCATCCGGACCAACATTTACTGCTAAATGCCTGATCGGGTATTACTTATGAGATTTCGTCTGAAACAGTAAATGAAATAAGCCTGCGAAGCATTCTATCATGAAAATACAACTCTGTCTATCCGGTGGTGGTGCCCGGGGCTTTGCCCATCTGGGTGCTATCGCAGCACTTCAGGAAATGGGATTTGAAATTTCCCGAATCAGCGGTACAAGCGCCGGTGCCATGGCTGGATCTTTCATGGCTGCAGGGTATGATCCGGCGGAAATGCTGGAGTTGTTTATTCAAAAGCAGATTTTCAAAATGTTCAGGGGGGTGTTTAACAAGGGCCTGCTGAAGATGGACGGTATGGCCTCGGTCTTTGGTCAATATCTTCCCGAAGAGTTCTCGGGTCTTAAGATTCCGATGATCATTGCCGCCACGGATATTTTGTCGGGTAAAATTGTATACCTGCAGGAAGGTCTCTTGTTGCCGGCCATCGTTGGTTCTTCCTCCATTCCCGGGCTTTTCAGGCCGGTAAAATTCCAGGGTATGCTGTTGGTTGACGGTGGGGTGTTGAACAACCTTCCGGTAGAGCCCTTGCGCAAATACACCGCTCCGATTATCGGGGTGCATGTCAACCCGGTTGGGGAAATAACGGCTCCTTCCACTACCTGGGGGGTACTCGAACGTACGTTTCATCTGGGCGTGTTCAGCAATACCGTCTACCGAGAGGCTTTTTGTGATTTTCTCATCGAACCGGCTGACCTGAAGCAAACCAAGGTTTTCGATTACAAGAAAGCCCGTGAAATATATAAAGCAGGTTACAACCATGTTAAGAAGCATGCCGATGAGTTGCTTTTGCTGGGTAGCAAATAAAGCCAGAGTAAAACATTGGGGTAAAGACTCCGGCAAACTATCTTTGCCCCGGCCTTGATCCGGATATTTCGTATGGCCAAAACCCAATCTATGTCACAGGATATTGAATTTAACAGGAACGAGGATTACAACAAGATGCAATCGAGCGCCTTGCAGCAAAGGCTGAAGCAGGTTTTTCTCGGTGGCGGAAAGAAAAGTGCCGATAAGCAAAAGGAAAAGGGAAAACTACTCGCCCGTGAACGCATCGCCTATTTGCTCGATAAGGATGCCCCCCAGATAGAAATCGGAGCGCTGGCTGCTGATGGCATGTATGCGGAGGTCGGAGGTTGTCCCTCCGCCGGTGTAGTCGTGGTCATGGGATATCTGGCCGGCAGGCAATGCATCGTAGTGGCCAATGATGCTACCGTGAAAGCAGGGGCCTGGTTCCCCATGACGGCCAAGAAAAACCTGCGTGCACAGGAGATTTCCATGGAAAACAGGCTTCCGATTATTTATCTGGTGGATAGTGCCGGTGTCTTCCTGCCGATGCAGGATGAAATCTTTCCGGATAAGGAACATTTTGGACGGATATTCAGGAACAATGCCGTCATGAGCAGCATGGGCATCATTCAGATTGCCGCCATCATGGGTTCATGCGTTGCGGGCGGGGCCTACCTCCCGATCATGAGTGATGAAGCCATGATCGTTGACAAAACAGGTTCGGTATTTCTCGCCGGTTCCTATCTGGTAAAATCGGCGATCGGCGAAGATGTGGACAATGAAACCTTGGGTGGTGCAACCGCGCAAAGTGAGATCTCCGGGGTGACGGATAACAAGTTTCCGGATGATCAGAGTTGTCTGGATTACATCCGAAGTATCTTTTCGAAGATTGGCAAGTTGCCGGATGCCGGTTTTGACCGTATTAAGGCAGTAGCGCCCAAAAAGGACGAAAAGGATATTTATGGAATATTGCCCGAAGCCCGCGATAAGCAGTTCGATATGCACGAGATCATCTACCGGCTGGTGGATGACAGCGCCTTTGATGAGTACAAGGAAAAATACGGCCAGACTTTGATTTGCGGCTATGCCAGGATTGAAGGCTGGGCGGTAGGCATTGTAGCCAACCAGCGAAAAGTGGTGAAAAGCAAAAAGGGGGAAATGCAATTTGGTGGGGTGATATTCAGCGACAGTGCGGATAAAGCCGCCCGCTTTATCATGAACTGCAATCAACGGAAAATTCCGCTTGTTTTCCTGCAGGATGTTACCGGATTTATGGTCGGATCCCGTTCGGAACACGGTGGCATCATCAAGGACGGCGCTAAACTGGTGAGTGCAGTCGCCAATTCGGTTGTGCCCAAGTTTACCGTGATCACCGGCAATTCGTATGGAGCCGGAAACTATGCAATGTGCGGAAAAGCCTATGATCCACGGCTGATCGTAGCCTGGCCCAGCGCGCAGATTGCCGTGATGGGCGGATCGCAGGCCGCCAAAACCCTTCTGCAGATTCAGACCTCGACGCTGAAGGCGAAAGGCGAACAAATCAGCCCCGAAGAAGAGAGTACCCTACTCAAAACGATTGCAGATCGTTACAACCAGCAGATGTCTCCGTATTATGCGGCTTCACGCTTGTGGGTGGATGCCATCATCGATCCATTGGAAACACGACGTTGGATTGCCATGGGCATTGAAGCCGCCAATCATGCTCCTGTGGAGAAACCATTCAATGTAGGAGTCATTCAAACCTGATTTAAGCAGCCGGAAGCGGGCAAGGCAGGGCTGGTTTCCCGGCCCGTCACAATCTGCTTCCCGGGAAAAAGCAATACGCGAAATGGCAAACATTTATGAATTCAATGGTTACCGTCCGGTAGTTCACGAAAGTGCTTTTGTGCATCCCAACGCTACTGTAACGGGAAATGTCATCATTGGAAAGAATGTCTACATCGGTCCCGGTGCTGCCATCCGCGGCGACTGGGGGGAGATCCTGATCGATGACGGCTGTAATGTGCAGGAGAACTGTACCATTCATTTGTTTCCCGGACTTACGGTAAGGTTATACGAAGCAGCGCATATTGGTCACGGAGCCATTGTTCACGGAGCCACGGTCGGAAGGAATGTACTGGTGGGCATGAATGCGGTACTGATGGATCGTGTGCACGTTGGGGATAATTCCCTGATCGGGGCATTGTGTTTTGTACCGGAGGGAATGCAGATCCCGGAGCGGAAAATTGTGGTGGGCAATCCGGCGAAAATCATTAAAGATATCAGTGATGAAATGATCGCCTGGAAATCGCAGGGAACCGCCCTCTATCAAAGGCTTCCGGCAGAACTTGAAGCCGGTTTAAGACCTTGTGAACCTTTGCGGGAGATTCCGCAGAACCGTCAGAAACAGGACATCGATTATTCAACCTGGAAGCAACGTAAAGGAGAGAAAGGATGGTGAAAGCGGGATCGTTTCACTATATTTATCCATCCATGAAGAAAGGTTACCTGGTCTTCGCCCTGTTGATGGGGATAGTGATACAAACGAGCGGGCAAATCCCCGTCATCCTGCGTGTTACCGCCGCCGAACAATCCGATACCACCGGCTGTAATTTTGTGAAGGAGTTGGCCAGAATCTCCTGGCTGGCGATATCTTCAGGAAAGGCAAAGCTCTGGAATGCACCGTCCAAAGATTTTCAGATTACCCCTCAGAGCCTGCGCGATATTGATGCCAGTGCGGGAACCAGCTTTACGGACCAGGAAGTGGTGTTCATTTATGAATACTGGACCAATATCAACAGGGAACTAAAGAGTACAACCACGGGATTCCTCTTTTCAAACAAGTCGAAAAGAGGGGAGGATGTGGAATATGGTTACGTCGAGTTTCGCGATTTACAGGAGTTTTTTCTCCGGGAGAGAGTGGAGACCAACTCGAATGGGAATTTCAACACCAACCTGGCCTCCGTGTTGCATTCAAAAAGTTTTAATTATCAGTTTCTTCAGTTTGCCGGAAAGGTCATCGACAATGTTAGTGATTCGCGGAAGATTCGGGACGAGTATATTGGTCAGCTGCGCTTCAATGTAAGTGCTTTTTCACTGAACGAAGTACCGCAAAAAATGGTGACCTGGACGCTCGATCCATCCCCTGATGTAACGAAAGAAAAGTCGGTGAACGGGAATAAGCTGATTTCGGCATTAGGGGATTACCTCAGAGCCAACGAGGAAGTATTCCTCAATTTGGGTGGAGATAAAATTCCAGGAGTGCAGTTAAAGGGAAGGTGGAAAATTACCAGGATAGAGGTGAGTGAACTGTGGAAGAAAATTTCCGGCGAGACGCTGTACGATCCGCTCACCTTGAAAATGTATATTAACGATTCGGCGCTGGCTGAAATTCCTTACCGCGATCTCCTCAAAATGGACGTTAAGATCATGGATATCGCACTGACCGACTTCCTTCGTGTGAAAGAGTTTAATTACGTGATCCGAAGGGTCAATCAGCAGGACATTCCCCGAAGTGAAGCGTATTTGTATCAGAAAGCACTCTACGAAGCGGAATGGAACAAATTGACAATTTGGGTAGCGGCCAACCGTTGAATTTTAGTGCCTTAAAAAACAAGGATTTATCTGATGCTTCAAAGGGCCCTGTGAAGGTTATGAATCGTTTTTTAATTTCGCAGGGTCGAAGCCAACAGCGCTTTCACGGACTTACTCAAATAAA
This sequence comes from Bacteroidia bacterium, assembly GCA_016788185.1. Lineage (GTDB taxonomy): Bacteria > Bacteroidota > Bacteroidia > AKYH767-A > OLB10 > JAJTFW01. The sequence continues at coordinate 6,243 of JAEUTF010000148.1, forward strand.
ACGAATACCAGATGACAAAGATTAAATTTGGAACAGACGGCTGGAGGGCCATTATCGCCGATGATTTTACCGTAGCCAATGTGGCTCGTGTAGCAGAAGGAACTGCACGGTGGCTGCTCAAACAGAAGGCCAGTCCTGAAATCATTCTCGGCCACGATTGCCGTTTTGCCGGACAGCTATTCTGTGAAACCGTAGCCAGGGTCATGTGTGCCATGGGTGTTAAAACCTTTCTGGCAAAGGATTTTGTTTCCACCCCTATGATTTCATTGGGTGCCGTGAAAATGCAAAAGGATCTGGGTATCATTATCACGGCCAGTCATAACCCTCCCGAGTACAACGGTTTTAAGTTAAAAGGCAGCTATGGAGGGCCACTGCTTCCAGCTCTGGTCAGTGAAATAGAAGACCTGATTCCGGAAACCTGCAGCCTCGATTACAGTAAACTGGAGTTGGCCGACTTTGAAGGAAAAGGCTTGCTGCATTATGTTGACCTGGAGACGATGTATTGTGACCACGTGGCCGCACATTTCGATCTTGAGGCCATCCGTCATTCAGGATTAAACCTGGCGTACGACGCCATGTACGGTGCCGGCCAGAATGTTCTGAAGCGTCTTCTCCCCGGCCTGACTTTCCTTCATTGCGATTACAATCCTTCCTTTATGGGTCAGGCTCCTGAACCGATTCACAAAAATCTGGGTGAATTTTCAAACCTGATCAAAAGCAGCGGCAATATAGGCTCAGGTCTGGTCACCGATGGTGATGCCGACCGCCTGGGATTTTACGATGGCAAGGGGAACTTTGTTGACTCGCATCACATCATCCTGTTGCTGATTCATTACCTCCATAAATACAAAGGCCTCAAGGGTAAGGTCTGCATTGCGTTCTCCACCACGCCGAAAGTGGAGAAGCTATGTCGTCATTACGGACTGGAGATCGAGACGGTGAAAATCGGTTTCAAATACATCGCTGAGATCATGATTAAGGAGGATGTATTGTTGGGAGGAGAGGAGTCGGGCGGAATTGCCATTAAGGGCCATATTCCTGAGCGTGATGGCATTTGGATGGGTCTTACCATCTGGGAGTTCATGGCAAAAAGCGGCAAGACGCTCAATGATCTGATCGAAGAAGTGTATGCCATTGTTGGTCGTTTTTCTTTTGAGCGAAATGACCTGCACATCAAGGAAGAAATCAAACAGAAAGTACTGGCGAATTGTAAGTCGGGGAAGTATACAAGTTTCGGCCCTTACAAAGTGACCCGTGTCGAAGATCTGGATGGATTTAAATACTTCTTTGAAAATGGTGATTGGCTGATGATCCGGGCCTCCGGAACGGAGCCTGTACTCCGTACCTATGCAGAGTCTTCATCCAAAGACAGTGCCTTTGCCATTTTGAATACTGCCCGGGAAATCCTGTTGAATTAGCGGTACAGCTGAACAAGGCGGATGAGGATTTCCGCTTTTGCCGGATCATTGTTTCAGGGAAATCCCATGCTTTCTTTTGCCAGTTAAATCAGTACTTCGAAATATTGGAATTTGCCGTCAAGATTCAGCCTCCTGAGAATGCTTTTCGCCGCTTTCGTGGCGTTGATCTCCTTCCCCTGTACTTCAGTGGGACAGGAAGCCGATTCGGCTAAATTGAAATTCTGGAACGATGCCCGCCACTACGAAAGGGATCGTGGACACCTGGTAGGGTTCGCGGCGGGGAGTCTTTATATGGGCGGAATGAGTGCCTTGTATGCCACCTGGTACCGTGAATACCCGATGGGAAAATTTCATTTTTTCAATGATGAAGAGGAATGGCTTCAGATGGACAAAATGGGTCATTGCGGTTCGGCCTATTACCTCGGGAGGTGGAGCAGTGGTTTATTGAAATGGACGGGAATGCCGGATACGAAGGCCTATTGGCTGGGCACAGGAATGAGTTATGCGTTCTTAATGACCATAGAGGTTTTTGATGGTTTCGCCCGGACCTGGGGCTTTTCGGCTACAGATATCGTTGCCAATACTGCCGGAGCAGGACTCTTCCTGACGCAGGCGCTCGCCTGGGATCAACAGGCGATCAGCTTTAAGTTTTCATTCCGAAAGAGTCCTTTGGCAGAGGTGCGTCCTGAAGTTTTCGGGAGCGGATATGCCGAAAATGCGCTCAAAGATTATAATGGCCAGACGTATTGGCTGTCATCCAACATATCAATGCTAAGCGGCAATGAAAGAATACCATCCTGGCTTAACCTGGCAGTAGGGTATGGCGCCAACAACATGCTGAGCGCGGTGGAAAGAGATCTTCCGGCAGGTTTGAAGGATCCGGGACACAGATACCGGCAGTTTTATCTTTCGCCCGATATTGATTGGAGCAGGATTAAAACCCGGAGAGCAGGCGTAAAGTTGTTATTGAAAGTGATTGGCTTTATCAAGGTTCCGGCACCGGCCATTGAATACAGAAGCAACGGGAAGTGGATTTTTCATGGACTTCACTTTTAATCGCGATCACTTTCTTTTTGCGGCTCTTGCTTTTTTCTTCTCCGGATCTTCGTGAAAGAAATATTTGAAATCTATCCCGAAGTAATCTCCTTCAAGATTTGTTCTCCCGATTGAACTGTACGGTTGCGAAAAATCCCTGCCCGGATAATACTCAACAATGGTTTGATAGATGGTGCTGAACGAACGCAGGTAAATAAAGCCGAGGTAAAAATAGCCCGAAGCGGGTGTTCTGTATTCCATGCCCAGATGGGCCATTACTCCTCCGTTCACCTTTTGTTTTCTTGCGCTGTATTGCACATAATAATCCCGGTAGGTCGAAACATCGGAAGGAAAGATGTTCAGATTGGCGCCGAGACCGGCATCCATCCAGAGGTTTTTGTCAAGCTGAATGAACACCAGGGCGGAAAGCGGAATTTCATATCCTATGATAGAATAATTGTCGGTACCTGTGAAACTCGTATCCCTGATGGATAGTTCATAATTGCGTTTGGTATAGATGATTCCGGTTTCGATGGACAAACGCCTGGTGATGCCGTGTCTTACCAGGCCGCCAAAACTGATTCCGGATTTTTGCACAAGACTGTATTGAATCGTACTGTCGTTGAAGTTCAGAGGGCCGGTGCGCAGAAATTCATTGGGAAATCCGGGACGGATGCAAAATCCAAAAGTTGTAACCCCTTTTTGCGCCTCAACCCGGTTCCCTGAAGTGAGAAGCAGGAACAGCAGGATGGTTTTAAGGGCAACTCTCATATTCTGCAAATTAAACGAAAACATGTTTACCGGGTTGTTACTTATTTGGTCAGCGTAAAGGTGATTTTTCCGAAAATCATCTCGGATTCAACCAGGGTACAAATCCCTTTGTGGTAAGTATAAAAACTGCTTTTTCCGTTGGGAAGGGTCAACTCGTATTTGTGCTCTCCTGCCGGTTTGATGCCAAGCATTTCGCCAAAGGTGTCCGACCAGACGGATGTCCTTCCTTCAGGCTCATGGAAGTAGAGGGTGCATAGGTTATAATTGATTCCTTTATGCGGTATAGTTTTGCTGGCTTTCTTGGTAATTACATTGTATCCGTTGAGTATTCGCCTTGTTTCTGATTTCGTATGTTCTTTCCCGTTAGCTTTTTCAATGGCGCTGGAACGGGTAAGTATTTGTTTTTCGAACTGAGCTTCAATTCTGTAAAACAAATCGACCGTAATCATTTTTTGTACATTGATCAGGCTTTCAATGCTGTACAGGGTTTTGCCGCTGACACTCCGTACCGCGGTCATTTTCCCCATCACCTCGTCGCCTAAGCGTACGGTGTAATGCAGCGTTTGCGCCTCCGATAACTGGAGGAGGAACTGAAACAAAATGAAAAAAACGAGGGAACGCATTTTATGCTGTTAAAAAGCCGCCGGCATAGGGATTGCCGGCGGCTTTTTGTCGGTTTTAATAATTAACGGAAAATGATACGACTTGTTGCCGTGCCGCGATCCAGTTCCACCTGAATCATGTAAACACCGGTTTCCAGCTGTTGGCGGTTCAGGGTATAGCTTTTCTCATTGATACCGGTGGCGTAATAAACCTTTTTTCCGGTAAGATCAAACACGCTGATGCTCCGGATGAGATCCTGGTTTTTCGTGCTGATCACAGTACGGTCCTCAGCAGGATTGGGCACAAAGCTGAGGCCGGCATCGTTTACCTGACCATTGTTCAGGCCTGTGCTAAGATTGAGGCAATATACAATTCTGGGATTCAGATAGCCCATCACCGTATCCAGATAAGCCAGCGCCTTGGCTTTTGACATGTTTGGATTGGTCAGCAGGGCATTTGAGTAGGCTACCCCTCCTTGCGTGTTGAAGGGAGGAGGGAGGAAGGATGCGTAAAATACTGTAGCGGTAGAATCAAACCATTCCCAGGGTCCGGCCTGTTGGGCTGGATTGGTGTACAATGGATAAAGTCCTTCGTATCCGTTGTTGACTGTATTGGCATAGTTGGTAAGCGGGTCGTTAAAACCGGCATTCGCAAAACAGTTGTTATTGCCCGCCAGGTTGGCCAGCCTTAAAGCCTCCAGGCTTCCGCCAACTTCCACCACAAAATCTCCGGTGGTGGG
>JAEUTF010000143.1 GCA_016788185.1 Bacteroidia bacterium
GACATCGGTCATTTTCCGCCGGAAGCACATCCCCTAAATTTGATAGAACCATATTCTCCAAAAGCCATCCCTGCCCATGAAAAACAGTATACTAAAGGTCATCCTGCCCTCTTGCTTCTTCCTGTTTCTTGTGCCGGGCAGTGCTCTTGCGCAATGTACGCTGAGCAACGGAACCAGTTGTGTTTGTCCCGACACCAGCAGCGATTGCGACCTGCTGCCCGATATTACCATTTCCTGGTATGCCCTTGAAAGTTACCAGAGCGGTCCTACGGAATATTCTCAAACCGGAAACGGCGCCAACAACGGCAAACTCCGCATCTCCAGTTCCACGCCGAATATCGGATACGGCCCCCTGGAAGTGAGTTCCATTGATGCCAGCGGAAACAAACTCATCGTTTGCGGAACCGATACGTTTACCGTTCCGGACTCGGTGGCTTTCAGTTGTCCGAACGGTCAGATACCAAAGCAAATCCTGCGTCAGCACATTTATCACCGGAATGGCAGCGCCATGACCTACCGCGAACACCTCACTCCACCCATGACCTATTCCAACACGAGTATGTACGTCGACGACTGGGGTATTTTTTCATTGCGTGTTCCGCTGGCCAATGATCCCGACCCCAGAAACTGGCCGGTGGCGGGGTATGGACGGAAGCGGGCTTTCTGCCTCATGAATTACGGCTCCTGCAGCACCTATTCCAACCACTGCAAAGACACCAACACCACCTATCAGCAGGGCACCACCTTGCTAAACGCCAATTTCCCCAACTGGGGGCTGGGCAGCAATTACAATTGCAGTCCCGTTGAGCAGGGCATTGCCTCGGGATACACCGATATATACAGTGAAAACCTGGACGGCATGTGGATCACCATCCCTCCTACCACCTGCAATGGCAATTACTGGATATACTACGAAGTAGACCCGCACAATTACTTTGAAGAAAGCAACGAAGACAATAACTACACGCTGATTCCTTTCACACTCACTCTCCAAAACGCACCGGGAAACCCGGTGGCAGGTATTCAGAGTACGGAAGTGCCGGTCGTATGCGGTACGGATTCCGTTCACCTGATGGCCAGTGCCGGCTTTGCGTATCTCTGGTCAAATGGTGCCACCACACAAAAGATCAAAGCCGGACCCGGTAGTTACTCCGTCACCGTTACCAGTTATTGCGGAATGGCCACGTCCGACACCTTCGTGGTGAGTTCGGTAGCCATTCCTTCCGCCCCGGCTGTCACCGGCGACACGGTGTGCCTGGGAAATCCTGCCACGCTGAGCGCCAGCGGCACCAATATCACCTGGTACGATGCGAACGACAGCATTGTCGGAACCGGAAACACGTATCAAAGTCCGCCGCTGACCTCCACCACAGTATACTATGCCCGCGACATCAACATCAACAACGGGGTGCTGACCAATGGAGGAAAGCCGGACTCGAGCGGCAGCGGCGGATATTTTACAGGCTTACAATCGTTGCTCTTCACAGCCTACAAACCTTTCATCCTTAAATCGGCCAAGGTGTATTCAAATGTTGCCGGAGTGCGGAACATTGAAGTATACTCCAGCACCGGACAATTGATTGAAAGCGGCCTTTTCTACATCCCGGTCGGAGAATACAGGGTTCCCATGAATTTCAACATTCCGGTGGGCGAGGACTTTCGCATCACGGTAAACGGAACACCGGATTTATGGAGAAGCAATGGCAACGTTTCCTATCCCTATACGATCAGCGATACTTTGTCCATTACCGGATCCACGGCCAGCCCTACCATATATTACTACTTCTACGACTGGGAAATTGAAGTAGGCTATCACCGTTGTGAGGGACCCAAAGTGGCGGTGAGCGCCGAAGTTGAAATATGTGCCGGCATCGATCCGCTTGCCATGAACAACATGATCCGGGTATACCCGGTACCGGCCCATGACCGGGTAAGCCTCGAAATCACCTCTGTTTCGAACGAAGATCATGCCTTGTTGAAAATCACTGATATGGCCGGCAGGGAACTCTACGCCCGCGAACTGATGCTCAGAACAGGAGAAAAACAAATAACGGATATTGATATTTCCATGTTGCCGGAAGGGGTTTTCATGTTAAACCTGACTATCAGCGGAAACAGCTATGTCCGGAGGTTGATCAGGTTATAACGCAAATTACGATTACACTCTTTTACTATGAAGTCTGAGGCGATAAACGGCGAACTGAAAAAGCCCTCCTACTCTACCTGGAGGGCTTTAAGTCTCACCGGGGTTTATCTTTTGATGGGCATCCACATGCTGCATTGGAAGTTGGCCGGAAGAACCCTGGCGCCGCTGGAGCTGAACGAAGTCCTTTACACCTTGCATCTCGGCATCATCACCGCCGGTTTTATTTTCATGGGACTCACCCTTCTCTTTACGCTGGTACTGGGAAGGTTTTTCTGCGGATGGCTCTGTCACATTCTGGCGCTTCAGGATTTCAGTGAATACCTGCTGAAAAAAGTGAACATTAAGCCGGCGCCGGTACGCTCCAGGAGCCTGTATGCGGTTCCCTTCATCGCCATGGGCTATTTGTTCATCCTGCCTCAGATTGAAATTCTTTTTCTGGGAAAGCCTGCACCCGAATGGCGTATGCAAACCGACGCGGAAGGATGGGCCTCCTTTATCACCAATGACTTCTGGCGAAATCTGCCCGGCGCCGGTATTACCCTGAGCACATTCTTCGTTTGCGGATTTCTCATCATCTATTTTCTCGGAAGCAGGAGTTTCTGCCAGTATGTATGTCCTTACGGCGCCATTTTCGCGCTCAGCGACAGACTGGCTCCCGGTAAAATCAAGCTTACCGGATCATGCAACCAGTGCGGCCTGTGCACGGAAGTATGCAGTTCACACATCCTGGTGCACAAGGAGGTACTTCACTTCGGAAAAGTGGTGGATCATAATTGCCTGAAGGACCTTGACTGTGTACAGGTTTGCCCCAACCAGGCGCTTCAATACGGATTCAGTACCCCCAGCCTGGGCGCCTCGTTGCGGAACACAGTCGGGGCTGAAAAGAAATTTAATTTTACGTTAAAGGAGGATCTCGTGCTCCTGCTGCTCTTTGCTTTGTTTACCGGCATTTACTTCGGTTTATACGATACCATTCCTTTCCTGCTGGCGGCCGCGCTGGCTGTCATTGCTTCCGTACTGAGTCTCTGGGTATTCAGGCTATACCGACAGGAACATCTCAAAATAATCGGGATCAGTTTGAAGCAGGGCCATAAAACAACAAGGGCAGGAACTATCTTCAAAGGGATATATGCCATCATCCTGCTCTTTACGGTGCACAGCGCGTTTATCCGCTACAACCAGTTATCGGGGGAGTATTACTACAGAAAAGTTTCAGGAATCCATTCCGATGCCGCGGCTGAACTCAAAGCAGCGAAGGTGGCCGAACAGGTCGGGCTGGCCTCTCTGTACCTGGACAGAGTGTATACGTATGGCTTCTACCGGTCGGCCGCCCTGCTCCGGCAAACCGCCTCACTGGCCATCTACCGGCAGGACCATGAGAAGGCCATCGTGTATCTTCAAGACATGATCAAACGGACACCGGATGACCTGGAAGCCCGTCTGCGCCTGGCCAAGTTGTACGTGGTAAAAGGAAGAGAAAAAGAAGCGCTGGAACAATTGCATGTGCTGTCCGGAATCCCTGCAAATAAAAACCAGGAGAAACAGCTGAAGAGCGAAGCCCTGGTGGTGCTGGGACATCTTGAAGAAAAAGGACATTTCGCCTCTCTGGCGCTGTCACGATACCAGGAAGCCATCGATGCTAACCCGCAGAACGGTGAAGCCTGGCTGGCGGCCGGGGTACTGGCGGCGAAATCAGGTGATTTTGAAAAAGCGGAACACTACCTGGTAAAAGCAGCCGGATTACAACCGCCTTCGGCCATCATCGAAAACAGCCTTGCTTTTCTCTGCATTCAAAAAAAGGACGGGAGGGGCGCGCAGATTCATCTTGAAAAATTACTGCAATTACAACCGGAAAACGAACAGGCTGCATACAACCTGGCGATGATTCGCAGCTCGATGGGCAGGAAAAAGGAAGCCATGACCCTCCTCGAAAATCTGGCGGTCAGACATCCGGAAAATCAAAAAGCCGCCATAGCCCTCTATAAAATAAAGAATGAGATGCAGACAGCGCAGGTAAACACCAACCACGGCAAAAATAGTCAGGAGTGAAACCAAACCGGATCAAATGCATACCAGATGCAAGGCGATAAAACCGATATTCCGTCAGCTAAAAGAGGTGGCCGGACGGAGCATGCCCCTCCTGATGGTGCTGCTCGTTGTGCTCCTGCTTTCCTGGAACCGCGGTGTTCAACAGGAACCCTGGCTAGCCCCTGCAGAAGCCGACAGTTTGCGCAACCCCCAAGGTTGTGAGAAGGGCGACATGGCCGCCGGCAGAAAAATCTTTGAAAAGATATGCTGGACCTGTCACGGTTTTGATGGTTCGGGGAATGGACCGGCCGCCCTGAACATGAAACAGAAACCGGCCAACCTGGCCCACGAAAAAACGCAAAATCAGAGTGACGGAGCCTTGTATTGGAAAATCAGCAATGGAAGGGGGGAAATGGCCCCTTTCAAACAAACACTCAGCGTACGGCAGCGCTGGCAACTGGTGTGTTACCTTCGGGAACTTGCTACAGTAAAAGACGAATCGAAACGGTAAAAACGGCCAGCATGAAAAACCCGGTATCAAGGATACTCCTGCTCCACTTTATGATTTGGTGGATGGCTGCTTCAGCCTCTGCCCAAACCAACCCTGGAAATGCCGACGAAAGCAGTATCCCGCAATTCAGGAACAGTATCCTCATCAACGCCCCCAGTACCGCTGTGATGAACCCCAACAGTTTTGAATTTCAGATCCGGCACCGCTTTGGGTTGATGCAACCCGACCTTCAACTGATCAAAGATTTTCTGGGCACCGATCTGACGGCCAACATCCAGTTTCGCTTTGCATTCCCGCTGGGAAAAAAAATGATGTTCGGGGCCGGAAGAGCTAAATACAATAAAACCTACGATGTTTTTGTGAAACGCCTGATCCTGCAGCAAAGAGAAGGAGGGCCGGCTTTCGCCCTGGCCTTGTATGGAGCAGGCGCTATCCGCAGCACTGAATTCAAGGAAGTAGCCCCCAACACATTTTTTGAAGACGGAACGACTCCATTCAAAAACAAATTCAATCACCGGCTCCAATACACGGGCATGCTCCTGGTTTCAAGAAATTTCAACCATCTCCTTACCCTGCAGTTTTCACCGGCCTTCGTTTACCGGAATTTAGCAGAGGCCGGTGAAAGCAATTATAGTTTTGCAATCCCCATCGGAGGAAGTATCCGGACCGGGCTCTCTTCTTCGCTGATCTTTGAGTATGCCTACCTGATCCGCTATGAAACGGAAAATAAGTTGCATCCGCTGTCCATCGGCATCGAATTCGGAACCACAGGACATACCTTTCAGATTATAGCCAGCAGTACCACGGCGCTTACCGACGCGGAAACATACTGCAGTTCTCCCTCTGATTACGACCAAGGCGAATTCCTTCTGGGATTTAATCTGAAACGCACCTTCTGGCACAAGAAGAAAATCATGCGTCAGCAACAACTACATCCGTGATGAAATCCGATTCTCCTGCATTCAGGCACTCCGGTGCACGTTGGCTGACCACTTTGGCGGCAGGTCTGATGCTATTGCTTTCCTGCGAAAAAGACAAAGGGCCTGTCTTTATCGACCGCAGGCCCCCTGACGATCAGGTCTACCGGATCAGTTACAAAGGCTATATCCAATCCATCTTCAATGAAAACTGCGTGGGTTGTCATGGCATCAATCATCCCTTTTTGAATTTAAAGAAGGAAGAGTCCTACAATGAATTGCTTTACAACGGCGCGAATGCGCCCTATGTCGACACCATCAACCCTGAGAATTCACTGCTGATACAGCGACTGCGTGGTGTGGAATGGCCCATCATGCCCCCCGACCCTCCCCATATCAGCGAATCAGACATTGATTCCATCAAACTTTGGATGACGCAGGGATGTTATAACAACTAATCCGGCGAACGCCAATGCGGTCTTTATGTCTGCCGAAGTTACGGCCATTGAACGTTTCGCATCAGCAGCGATGGATTGCTTTTCCTCGTACAGAAATGAATACGGATCGTTGAGACATAAGAAAGGGGAAACTGACCAAAGGTTCATCAAAGCCACATGGAAAAGCCGCATGGAAGAACCGGAAGTTCAGGAGGCCCGATGCGCCCCCGGTTTCTTCCGCTGCACAAGCAGGAATAAAATATAAACACCGGCAAAGAGCAAACATTTGCTCAGGAGTTCCTGAACATCCGTTTTGGGCTTCATGAAGGCCCCCTGATTGTGGAGATTGCTCAGGAAGGTACTAAGCATTTCGAGACCGTACCAGCAGGCTACGACGAAGGCCAGGAACCAAATACTATGGCGCGCGCTCTTCCAGAGAAACAGAAGGGGCAGGAGGGCATAGCTGATCAAGGGAAAAAATACCTGGTGCCAGTTGGGACCGGTAGCGATGCTGATCATCAATTCGCGTTCCGCCTCGTTTTCTGAACTCCAGGCCCTGAACGTATTCGCAGCGATGGTCAGGATAAACAGGAAACCTGAAACTTGCAAAAGACGAACCGCAGCAGCAAGGTATACAGGGGGCAAGTCCTTTCTCCGCCCACTCAAAATCAGGTAGACCAGCAGGAGAAGCGGAACAAAATACCTGAGGCCGACAAACATACTGTCGGCGAAGAAGACGAGTGCGCCCAAAATGTCTGTCATCGTGTGTCTGCTTCTACGTGAAAAGTATTATTTCTTCAACGGAACCGATTTTTCTGTGATCGAGTACTTGTGGCGGAAGACTTTCTCCAGTGAATCCAGTGCGGCTCCCCCGGCTTTCCCGCCTGGATCCAGGTCGTTCAGGATAAGATTGTACAGGAGGGCCTCCTGCACCGGCGAATGATAACCGGATCTGGCCATACGGTACTTCTCCACTGAGGGGATCAGTGCCAATCCTTTCACCAACGGTAATTCCCCTCTTTCGACTTTGCTTTCGTAAGATTCCTTCAAATACAAATTGATGAAACGTATATACGATGGTGTTACAAAAGCCTTTGGGTTTTCAATGAATCCGGGTTCAGCGAAGCTGAAATAAGCGGAGTCCGGAGTAACCGGGTGTCCTTTCATCCTCTTTTTCCAGATATACATCAGGCGGTCGCAGGCAAATTCATACTGTATCGTGAAATGAATATAATCCCTGAATAGCGGATCCTTCCCTGTTCCTACATCATCGGTCTTATAAAAATCAAGCATGGCATCGCGGCGCCCGAGCGTGTATTCCTCAAAAGCGGGGGGCTCCATGTAATTGGAAGCGATGTAATACTGATTCTTCACCCCGGGCTCCTTGTAAAATTGCCGGATAAAACGCAGGAGAAAGGCGTTGAAATCAGAAGCCTCTCCTTTTGAATCCACCACCGCCTCCTGATCCTTCCCGCTGAATTTAAAATCCAGTTTGTCGCCGGGGCGAATCAATAAATTCGCTGCGAGATCCATGTTGCCGCAACGAAGACTGAACACTGCCGGCATACGAACGGAAGGTTTCAGAATGAAGGCGCCGTTTTTATCGACCTCTGCGGAATCCATGGCTTCCTGCCGTCCCAGGAAAAGCCGGACAGAATCGGGATAACTCATAAAATACACTTTTCCTGCCGGCGGAAACTCCATCTTGCCCCTGATTCTTGTTTCAGTCTGTAACTCCGCCTCATTTTCCCTGCAGGACATCCACAGCAGAAAAGGAAGGACCAGTAGGCAGCAGTACACTCTCTTTATGACCATAAACCGCGATACAGAAACATACACAAAATTATCCATTAAAACTTAACCCGCAACCATGAAAAAATCAAGTTGCGGGTTAGGCTTGCAAAGCCTGATTACGAGATCACTTTGCCTTTGAAAATGTCCGAATGTAATTGATGATCGCCCAACGTTCGTTGTTGCTCAGTTTCTCTTTGTAGGAAGGCATTGGCTTGCGTCCCTCGGTGGTTTTCCAGTACAATTCGCCATCACTGATTTTCGTAAAATCAGGTGTGGAGAAGTCGCCGCAGCTGATGTCAATTTTTTCAGCCTTGGTACCATCGCCTTTGCCCTTGGCGCCGTGACAGCTTTTACAATGCTGGGCGTAAAGTTCTTTTCCCTCGGCAATGCTGGCATCTTCCGCTTATACCGGATTTTTCATTTTTACTGCATTCTCAGGCGCGGGCCATGGCTTCCCCTTGGGTTTGTCCTGGGCAGAGGCTTCGGTGGCAGTAGCTGCGGTCATCGCTGCGAAGGCAAGGATGGCCAGGATGCGGTGTAATGTTTTCATAATCTTATCGTGTAGGTTATTTTTTTATGCCTGTTTATTACTTTGCAGGTGACGACTGATTTTCCGGATTCTGAACAACTGCAGCACTACATAGATCAACGTGCCCCAGATGCCGGCTATTATCAAATTTGATACCACAATGAAGTACACCGGCGCATTTCCTCTTGATCCGGAGAGGGAACGTCCCAACTCCACCTGCGCTTTCCTGGCCACACCCCAGTTGATGGACCCCTTGACCTCTGCGTTGCCGAAAGTCTCATCGTCTTCGATTCTGGCCACTACGCTAAGCTTACCGTCCAGATCGGCAGGTATGCCGGAAGGGAATTCGAAACTGGCGATACCTTCCTCGTCCGTTGTCACCGCATCTCCTACCGGGAGCAGGCTGAAGAGGCGCTGCACATACAGTTTTACATCAATGTCCGCTACCGGTGTATCGGCTGCGGTTACGATGACTTTGCAGCTATTCAGCGAATCACCCTTCTCGAAGGCCAGGCTCATTTTCGCTTCACCATCCTGAGCCATCCCTCGTCCGGCGGAAATCAGCAGAAGAACAAATACAAATGCAAGATAGTGTTTATTTCTCATAACCGTGGCTATTTATAATTGATAATCTCATCCTTGCCTTCCAGTTTTCCTTCAGCCACTTCCCACACGGAGATGATCGGAAAGAAGCGTGAAAACAAAGTAACAATCAGCATCATGGCGGCAAAAGTGGCAGCCACGATCGTCATTTCCACCAGGCTCGGACTATAATGCTTCCATGATTCGGGCACATCCTGAATGGGCAGATAAGGGTGAGCCAAACCCGGAATGACAATGAGGTAACGCTTGAACCAGGCGGCAATCACCACCACCACCGCAATGATGGTCAGGGGAACCGGCTTCCGCATGGATCTGAATAGCGGCAGTATCGCCGGCATAAACATACCGAAGAACACCACCGACCAATACACCGCGGCTTCATCACCGGTGAAGAGGTTCAGCAGGTGATTGGCATGCAGGCTTGACATTTTATATGCCGGCACCAGGTATTCATTAACGTTAAAATAGATATAGATGAAAGACATCAGGACCAGCGCCTGACCGAGCTTATCAAAATGCATCGGGGTGAGGTATTTCTCGAGTTTATAGGCTTTCCTGAAAATGGCCACGGCCACAATCATACCAGCCACACCCAGCAGAAATGCTCCTGAAACAAAGTAAGCTCCGAAATTCGTGCTGTCCCACTCGGCCCGCAGGGTGGTGGCAAACAACCAGGCGGTGACCGTGTGAATGGAAACACCCAGCGGTATGACCAATACGGTCAGGATGCGGATGCTCTTCTTCAGAATCTTCCATTGCTCGGGAGTGCCTTCCCAGCCGAAGGAAAGCCATTCATACATCTTCATCTGCCACTTCGGCTTGTTATGCAAATGGTTTTTACAGGTGGCCAGTGAAGGAATCAGCGGAATGAACAATAAGATAAGACTGGTGGTGATGTAGGTAATGATCACAATGATGTCCCAGACAATCGGTGACTGGATGCGGCCATGTAGAAAGAGGAAATGCAAACGGTCGGGGCGACCCATGGCGGCCACTATACTGACACCGGCCAGCATGATGGCGGCAACGGCAATGACTTCCGCTATTCTGGAGAGTGGCCGGTACCATTCGAAGTGCGTCAATTTGAGTACAGCCGACATCAATACGCCAATGAGGCTGAGGGCGACGAAGAAAACAAAGTTTGAAATGTAAACTCCCCACATGGTATAATCCCGCAGAGACACGGTGAGGTATTTACTTCTGGTCTCCTGAATGTAATAGGCATACAGACCGGCCAGACAAACCACCACCAAAAAAGCAATCCATGCCTTTCCCCACTTCCCTGTGCGCTGTACCGGACGAAGTAACTCGTCCTTCATGACCATATACTCTTCCTGGGTAAAGGTTTCGTATGTGGTTTTATCCGATTTAATCTGATTGAGGCTCATACACCGAAATGGTTTAAAGGTTTACTCTTCCCGGTTGTGCGCTTCCTTCGCTTCTTCAAAGGGGAACTGGCGTTCCACCGGTGGCAGGTAATAGACTCTGGGTTTGGTGCCCAGTTCCTCGAACTGCCGGTAGGCGGCCCGGCTTTTGAGCAGTTCACTCAGGCGGAATGTTTCCTCGCCGTTGCTGACGGTATCTTCATTCTCATCACCAAAAAAGATGGTGCCGTTGGGGCACTCGGTCACACATTTTGGCAATTCCCCCTTGGCGGCATGCTCCGGACAAAAATCACATTTGGAAACGGTACCGACCGTGGAAGCCTTGGTGGTACAGCAATGGTCATCATCACAGGGATTCTTTTTATCATACGCCTCCTGCTGCGGACGGCCGAAGTTGAAACTACGGGCGGAATACGGACAGGCCGCCATACAGAACTTACACCCGATGCAGCGGTCACTGTCGATGGCGACAATGCCATCGGTGCGTTTAAAGGTGGCATCCACCGGGCACACTTTGGTGCAGGGAGGATTATCGCAATGATAGCAGGGCTGGGGAAACCAATAGGGCGCGGTGAGCTCCGCATCCTGCATCCGTTTTACTTTGATGTATTCAATGGGTGGAAGCGTATTGTGCATTTTCTGGCAACCTTCGATGCACTTTCTTTCGTTGGCACAGCGGGCCAGGTCAATGACCATTACAAAACGCCTTCCTTCAATACCCTGACGGATCTGATCCTGGGTAAGGTGGGTATCGGCCGCATGGTGGTTCACGAGCGCACTGTCCACTTCCACCAATTTCCCGTCGGCGGTCATCACCTTGACTTTCTCGCCGGTGGTGGCCTTCGCCTCGCCCAGTATATTTTGCTGCAGGCCCAGCGCAGTGAGTGTGGCTCCGCCTGCCAGCAGTCCGAATTTTAAAAATTTCCTTCGGCTGTTTTGTTCGTTTTCTTCTTTCATAACCCGGATGTTAAAGGCTTTTCACAAAACGTTTCCGCGTAGTATCATTTAAAACCCCAAACGCGGGTGATGTTAAAACCAATCACCACTTCCCGCTTGGTAAAATCGTTTCGGTTGAAGACCAGGTTATCGTGCTCCAGGATGCCATCCGCGGTGCAAACAAACACCTGAAACTGGTGACTGCCCGTTGACACTTCATAACCGAGGCTCAGATTGGGCTTTGGCTTCAGCTCCTTATCCATATCGGGCGTATTCAGCAGATAATCCGCATCGATGACGATGGAACTCTGCGGGCTGAATTTATAACGGCCTACAAAAGAAACGCCGAAGAAATCATGCTGCTGAAACGCGGAATCAATGATGTTATAATGCGAGTGGGTTCCGGCCAGTTGCAGCGATAATTTGCTGTTTACTTTCTTCGCCAGCATCAGCTCATGAAAATAGGTGTATTTGTAGGCCGGCTTGTATTCTCCGTCTGAATTCAGGAAATTGTCATTGGCCGTTGAACTCTTGGAAACATTGGCAAAGTACGCCAGCGATACCGGCATTCCTTTTCCCTTTGTTTGTTTCAGCAATACATATTTGGCTTCAAAGTCATAAGTCATTCTTACTTTGGTAACACCAACAGCCACTACCAGCCGGTCGGTAATGCCGTAACCCAGTCCGAAACGAATGTTGGCCGGAGCAAACAAACCAAAGAGATCCTTTTCATCCTTTACGCGCCCAAAGCGGTGCTGGATGATAAAATCAAGGGATTTCTGTCCGGGCGTTTCCACGGTCTGATTGTTGATCACCACACCGTTTTCGAAGGTGGCCCTGACATATTCCTTTTCAGGTACAGCGGCTTCTGAAGGCTCACTGTTCTCTTGCGCCATCACATATTCCGGCAGCAGAAACAGGGAGAAGGCGGCGAACTTGTTCAGGAAAGAGGATAAGATTTTCATAGTCGGTGTTTTAATTGTTTTGTGCTCCCTGTTTGATCCATGCGAGTATATACCCGATTTCTTCGGGACTCAGACTGCCATTGGGAGGCATCGGACTGGTGGTGGAAATAATCAGTTTATACAAGATACTTCCCTCGGCATTGGAGGTATCCACATACCCCAGGGCGGTAAGTTCATCGTAAGCCTTGGAAGGAGTCAGATCCGGAGGCGGGCCGCCGCCCACGTGACAGGTAGGGGTGGCACAATCAGCCACCAGGATGGGGATGATGTCGTCAGCGAAACTCACAGGCTCTGTAATTTCAACTCGCTTCGGCGAGAGATAGGCCTTCTCACAGGCGCTCCAGAGGAGGAGCATGCAGAAGACAGCCGGCAGGAGGAGGGATAGTTTTCTCATGATCATTTAAAAGTCAAAGTTTCAACTGCGGAACCAATGTGATTGACACCATCGTTGTCCATCAAGGCCACCCCGAAGCGATAGCTTTTCGAAGCCGTTAAATCAAACTGGATATCATCCGTATTGTTGGTTTTCAGTTTTCGGATGATAAGCACCTGGTATTTGGTGTGCACGTTGGTGGATGGCAGATAGGAATTAATCAACTGTACAGGCGTGATGTTGCTGGTGGCAATGATATCGGCACTGCTGCCCGTAGGTACGGCAAGGTAGTATCCGGGAACACCCGAAAGCGCCCTGAGATAAGCCACCAGGTCATCCTTGTCGGCCTGACTGAGCGGTGACCAATACGCAGCCATATCCGGTACATTGTCCATTCCTGATAACAGCGCTGCCCTGGATTTTTTATTCTGCGAGAGATGGTTCACTGCAGATGCGGATCCGCCGGTACCGTTGGGACCATGGCAATACACGCAATCGCCGGGAGGCGCGGCAGAATGGTAAATGGAATCTCCGCGTTGTACATTGCCGGTGAAAGGCATTTTGTTGAGCAGGAAGTAAGCGGGATCCAGTACCGTGTTGCTGCCGTTGCCCAAGGTTACACTCTGGGAATTTCCATCCCATTCAAAGGCAGGGCCCGAACGGTTGGTGCTGCCCAAGGTGTTTCTAACGTACATTTTCTGTCCGCCGTCAGCATAAAAACTATCGGAAGAAGCCGTCAGATCCTCCGCATACCCCATGGGATTGGAACGGGCTACTGACCAGTTCCAGATGTCCACCGAGCCGGATTGCGGATGCATTCTGTTCTTCACCCCGTCGTTGTGACAGGCGGCGGCACAGCCTACATTGGAGAAGAGTCCGTTTGAACTGGAAGCGTTCGCAATGTCAAAAGCAAAGGCTATCTTATCGCAGTTACGCTGAGAGGTCCATCCCAGGTTGGCATCCGCCTTCTTGGGATCCAGCGGACCGTTCCACAACCAGGTGGAATGCGAGGCATCCACATCGGTGTCGGTCCACTCGGCAAGAATATACAAATTGTCGTTGTCGTAGGCCGCCCTGAGTTTAAGATCAGGGGCAGCACCATTGTTAAAAGAGCTTAATCCCGCGAAAGTTCCTGTCATGTTCATCAATCCGTCACCGAACAATTGCTGTGTACTCAGATCGGCGGCACTGACTTTTAAAAAGTCGGCGGTTTTCCAGAAGGAAGCACCGATGGTGGCCGGCGGCGTGCTGACTTTTACCGCTTCGAGTGTGGCCGTGGCCTGAGCCACCCGGGGAGGAGGTACTTCATAGAAGTAATCCTCTTCGCAGGCGCCCGTTGCAAGGACAAGACCCAGCGCGATCAGCAATTGAATTTTACGATGAACTCCTTTCATAATATCGGATTTAAAAAGACCAGGAATGATTAAATGTGATTCATTAAGCCGGGAATGGTACTGACCCTGATGTTACTCAATCTCAGCATTCAGGCCGATCAGTGGTTTTTATAGAACACGGCGTTCACCACAATTTCCATTTCATCCGCAGTGGATGTTGACCACACCCCATACGTCTTGTTGTTGGCGGCAGTGGTGGCATTGGTGATGGCTTCGGAAGCTTTTGGTACCGGCCAGTATGGAACGGTGGACGTGTTGTCCATGAAGTCGGAACGGTTGAATTTAAAGGTGGCGGTCAGACCGGTTCTGTATTTGTCGAGGATACCGTCTTTGTTAGAGTCGAAATCACGCATGCCGTTGTAGCTCAGGTTCACGGTAACGGGCTTTGTAATGGGAGTTCCATCGGCAAAGCCGCTGGGAGCACGGTAACGGTTAAAGGTAAGCGTGCCGCTCATGATATACCCATCGTGCTGGTCGATGGTGATGGAATTACAATGGAACCATGCGGTATCAGAAGCCGGATCAACAATGGTTTTGTTGGAATCCAGGTAGGTGATGCCTACGCAATTCAAACCGCATTTGCTTAAACCGTCACGTCCGGGTTCGCCGGTATTGTACGTGGACATGAGCACCCAGAAGTGAATCTGAGAAGAACTCAGGTTGGTTTCATCAAATGAAAACTTCGGACTCCATCCAAAATTGTTAAAACGACCGGTAAGCATGGTAGATGAAAAATCATAATACCTGGATTGCCAGTTAACGTTTGCGTGCGTTTTGTCAAAGGTCCATGACGTATCAATAATGGCATTGCCCGGTACAAACACACCGGTATCATTAGGATCAAGGTAAACGGTTTCAATAATCGTTTCGGTATCCTTTTTACATTGGGTAAGCAGGAAGCTCATCCCGAGGAGCAGTAATGCAACGGAGAGCAGACCTCCGGTGTTTTTGATGAATGATCTCATAATGTTAATTTTTTAAATGGTAAATATTGTTAGGTATTGAATTAATCTGTTCTTCACTTTTGATGGTAACAAAAGTCACATAATGAAACACGCAGCAACATGACCTGACCAACGAATGCTTATGAATTAAAGCAATTACAAAACCTGAAGCGCATGACAAACAACAGTTTGCAAAAGCACATCAATGTTTCAACACCTTAATAATGTGAAGATTACACAATTAAGACAAAAGGGTCTTTAATAGTTTCTATCCGGTTCTGCTATAAACAAACCGCCCGATTCCTCAGGATACATGAAATAATATTGATGTAAGCACAGTCGCCTTCTTTAGAAAATCCGATTAGAAAAGAAGCAACGTTTCATTGAGATAAAACAAGATCCCTTCCACACTGACAGAAAAAAATTCAGTGGATCCATGAAGAAAGATGATCAGGATTGCCTCAGCGGGATATTCTTTAAAATTTCAGTTACAAAATTCCAGTACTTCTGGACCGAAGATACCGATACCCTTTCATCCGGCGAATGGGCGCCCAGTATAGTGGGGCCGAATGAAATCATATCCATGCCCGGATAATGGCGACCGAGAATGCCGCATTCAAGCCCGGCGTGACAGGCCACTACCTCGGGCCTGGTTCCGTGTTGCTTTTCATATATGGAAATCAAAAGGGTAAGTAGCGGCGAATGCACGTTGGGTGTCCAGCCCGGATAAGCACCTGAAAATTCCACTCCGCAACCGCCCAGTTCAAAACAGGCCTTTAGTGCCAAAGCGAGATCCATTTTCGAACTTTCAAGGGAAGAACGGGTCAGACAGGCGATCACAATTTCACCATTGCCTGCCGTTACCTTTGCAACATTGTTCGAAGTTTCCACCAGGTCATGGATGTCGGCGCTCATGCGGTATACCCCATTGTGCGCCGCATACAGGCAACGCAGCAACTGCTCCTGATCCTCACGGTTCATGACCCTGTCCATCCCCTGTTCTGATTCCAGGTGTATCGCCAATGAAGGCTCCGTGGTTCTGAATTCAAATTTCACTTCCTCTGCAAGACGGTTTATTTCGGCGCTCAGGGTCTGCTCCTGCTCCAGCGGCACCAGTATACCCGCTTCGCTTTCGCGGGGAATCGCATTGCGTAAACTTCCGCCACTGATGCGCGCAATGCGCAGGCCGACACGTTCACTGACTCCATACAGGAGCCGGTTCATGATTTTGTTGGCATTGCCGAGTCCTTTGTGAATGTCCATGCCACTGTGCCCGCCTTTGAGTCCTGTGACCCTCAGTGTATAACCCGACATCCCCTTCGGGGCAGGCTCTTCCCTGTACCTTCGTGTCGCCGTAACATCAATTCCGCCGGCACAGCCAATATCTATTTCGTGGTCGTTCTCGGTATCGAGGTTGAGCAGCAATTCTCCCCGGAGAATGCCTCCCTTCAGTCCCAAAGCGCCGGTCATTCCTGTTTCTTCATCGATGGTGAAGAGGGCTTCGATAGCGGGATGCGGAAGATCCTTACCGGCCAGAATGCTCATGATGGTCGCCACGCCAATGCCGTTGTCGGCCCCGAGGGTGGTTCCTTCCGCGCGTACCCAGTCG
>JAEUTF010000188.1 GCA_016788185.1 Bacteroidia bacterium
TAAAATTGAAAACGGGGGTTCACTCACCATCCTTGCCACCGCGCTGATTGATACCGGTTCAAAGATGGACGAAGTCATCTTCGAAGAATTCAAAGGGACCGGCAACATGGAACTTCAGCTCGATCGTAAACTGGCCAACAAGCGGATTTTCCCCGCCATCGACCTGGTGGCCTCCAGCACCAGACGCGACGACCTCCTGCTTGACCGTGAGATGCTGCAAAAAATGTGGATTCTCCGCAATCACCTTGCCGATATGAATCCCATGGAAGCCATGGAATTTATGCTCGACCGGATCAGGGGTACAAAGTCAAACGAAGAATTTCTGGTATCGATGAATTCATAGGATCGAAAGTCCATCCATAAGAGCCGGTTTAGCAATGAACCGGCTTTTTTATTTTTTTACGGAACAAAGCCGGCAACTAACCAGGTATTCGAAACAGTATTTTATCACAGTGCATCCAGACGTACCCCATCGAAGGTACCGGAACTCATCATCAGGATGACCGTATCGGCTTTCACACTCGCCCGGATGGCCGCTGCAAGTTCTTCAGGATCGGAAAACACGCGTAGCTTATCGTTTCCAAAAGCCTCCCTGACCTGAGCGGTGCCAATGGGCTGAAGCTTTTTATGAGCGATGGTTTGGGGGTTAAAGTAAACAAAGGCTTGATCGGCCTCATCCATGGTTCCCGCATACTGGCTAAGGAACTGCTCGCTCAGGCTGGAGAAAGTATGAAGCTCCATACAGGCCACCACATTCCATTGATCGAATTGTTCACGGACTGCTGCAAGGGTCGCCCTGAGTTTGGAAGGGGAATGGGCGAAATCACGAAAAACCACTTTGCCTTTTTCCTTCCTGAACAATTCCAGGCGGCGGGCCGCCCCTTTGAAAGAAGCAATACCCTGATAAAATTTTTCATCGCTGATTCCGGCTTCCCTGCACAGATACCTGGCTCCTTCAAGATTCATCAGGTTGTGCCGGCCAAAAATCATGAGCGGCACTTCCCCTCCTGCCGTTTCAAGGATGGTGGTGCCGTTCTCAATGCGATAAGCAGGAACACCGTAGGGTATTTTTCTTTTCATCTCCACCGACCTTTCCACCACTTTTACCACCTCGGTATCCTCCCTGCAATAAATGAGACAGCCCTTCTCAGGTATCATGTCAACAAAAATCCTGAACTGCTCAACATACTCATCAAAAGTGGGAAAGACATTGATGTGATCCCAGGCGATACCACTCAGCAAGGCCACATCGGCATGATACAAATGAAACTTGGGGCGGCGGTCAATGGGTGATGAAAGGTATTCATCGCCTTCAAGAACGATCAGCGGTGCGGATTCTGACAAGCGTACCATTCTCTCGAAGCCCTCCAGCTGCGAACCGACCATGTAATCAAAATCCAGACCGGCCATTTGCATCACGTGCAACACCATGGCGGTAATGCTGGTTTTACCATGACTCCCCCCGATCACAAAGCGCCGTTTATTTTTCGATTGCTCATATAAATACTCAGGATAGGAATACACCCTTAATCCTAGTTCGTGGGCACGGATCAGCTCAGGATTATCGGCCCTGGCATGCATGCCGAGGATCACCGCATCCAGATCGGCCGATAGTTGCTGCGGATTCCATCCCAGGATGGCAGGCAGGAGTCCGGCCTTCTCAAGTCTGGAGCGCGAAGGCTCATTGATTTCGTCATCCGAACCGCTTACCTCGTACCCTTTGTGATGAAGCGCCAGTGCCAGATTGTGCATGGCGGCGCCCCCTATGGCAATAAAATGAACCTTCATGGTCATCAAAAATAAACATCCGTCCTGCTGAAGATTGCAGGATTCGCAGGACTTAATAACACCGGACCGTTAATGCACGGAATGAAATGAAAAACATAAAGATGTCAGCCCATCAGTACGCAGGAAACCGGTGACAATCCCGCCTCCGGATACCCTAAAATAATATTATCGCTATTTTCGTATCACCCAGCAAAAGCGAATCATGAACTTGTATACTGTAGACACCGGATATTTCAAACTCGACGGAGGCGCCATGTTTGGTGTGGTTCCAAAAACAATGTGGAACAAACTGAATCCGGCGGATGAAAACAACATGTGCAGCTGGGCCATGCGATGCCTCCTCATTGAAGAGGGTGACCGGCTGATCCTGATCGATAACGGGATCGGCAACAAACAGGATGATAAGTTTTTCGGGCACTATTATCTTCATGGTGATGCCAGCCTCGAAAAATCGCTTTCCGCCCTGGGTTTTGGTTTTGATGATATCACCGATGTATTTCTGACGCACCTGCATTTTGATCATTGCGGCGGAAGCATCGTCCGGCGTAATGACGGCAGCGGCTACGATACCGCGTTTAAAAATGCCAGCTATTGGAGCAATGAAGCGCACTGGAAATGGGCCACCGAGCCCAATGCCAGGGAAAAAGCCAGCTTCCTGAAAGAAAACATCCTGCCCATCAAAGAAAGCGGACAATTAAAATTTACCGGCGATGGCGAAAGTCCTTTCCCCGGATTCAAGGTGCACTGTGTCAACGGACATACCGAAGGCATGATGTTGCCACACATCACGTACAAGGGAAAAACCATCGTTTTTATGGCTGACCTGTTGCCCTCCGCAGCGCATATGCCCGTTCCCTATGTGATGGCTTACGATACAAGACCTCTGCTCACCCTTTCCGAAAAGGCGGCATTCCTGAAAACAGCCCAGGAAAACGACTACCTCCTCTTCTTCGAACACGACCCTTTGATTGAATGTTGCAGCCTTCAGCTTACGGAGAAAGGTGTCAGGCCCAAAGACTATTTCAGGCTATCCGAAATAGGCTGAGCAGGGAATAGATCACCAAAACAAACTCCAGGAACAGCAGCATTACAAATCTTTTCGTGCGCAGCCAATCCTCCAGAATAAAAAGAAGGGCATAGAGCAGGCAGGCCTCTTTCAGGTTCACGTCCCAATGGCTAATTGCTCCCGGCCAGTCTTTCATTTCAAGGACTAAAAAATTAGAAATTTTTAAGATAAAACTATTCATCCATACAATAAAAGAAAGTGCCCATGGCCAGCAGGTAAACAGTAACTGAAGTATGCACCCGTATATGCAGGCGGTCGTGAGCGGAATCACAAAGAGATTGGCGAGTATGAAATAATTCGGGAACTGACCAAAATAAAAAAGCGAAACCGGCAGGGTTAACAGCTGCGCCGCCAGAGAAACACATGTTAGTTCCCAGGCTCTGAAAAGGAGACGATTGCGCGGAACCCAGAGTTTTAAAACCGGTCTTTGCAACCAGATGATCCCCCACACGGCAAAGAATGAAAGTTGAAGTCCCGGCTCATACAGGTTGAAGGGATTTACCAGCAGAATAAAGAACAAGGAAGCACCTAAGGCACCAATGCCCTCGTTTTTCCGGTCCATCCATTTGGCCAGAAGATGAAAAGTACACATGGCAGCCGCCCTCACGATGGCCGGAACGGCCCCGGCCACCAGCGCATACAGCCAGACAAGCACAATGACCAGCGGATAATACACATGTGCGCTTTTTGCAGACCTCAACAAAGGTTTAAACATAAATCCAAGAAGCAGGTAGATCAACCCGACATGCATACCGGAGACCGACAAAACATGCAAGGTGCCGGTGGCCGCATAGGCTTCGCTCAGCGATTCATCGATCGACACTTCTTCACCGACCAGAAGCGCCACCGCGATAGCCGCCTCTTTTGAACGGGCAAACTGACGCATCAGGGTTTCCGTGACCCAGGCCCGGCAAACAAAGGCCGTTTGGGAAAGTTGATACCAGGGCGCTTTGCTTTCAATGGATTCCATCGCACCGGCAAAGACCCGGTAATAAATCTGCCGGTGGTGGTTTAAGGTAGTCGACAGCCTTTCCTTTTCTATGGGCATAAATTCCGGTCTTCCTTTCAGGACGATTTTCTCCCCGGCCCCGGGTGGTGCTGACCCCGGTGTTTTCCTGATGTAAACAAACATTTTGCCGTCGCATTGCTTCCATGCCGATCCCTGCTTCACCGCATGGATGTTCACCAGTAAACGAAAAGACTTTGTACGCTCGCGCGCAGAACACAAGGTCTCGGCCAAAAAAGTGTTTTCTCCGGTAAGATAATTTGCATAATGGCGTGGCCGGAGCCATTCCATGGACTGCACTGTAAAGCCATAACCACCCAGGAGGAAATATACCTGCAAGATCAACCCGAAGATGTGCCGTTGCCTGAATGTTGACCTGTGGTAAGTCAAAAGCAACAACCAACCGGCGATCAATGGCCACCACAAATTAAGACCCGGTTTTACAAAGCGGATCTCAGCGGCGAGAAGGATCCCGCTCACAAAGGGGATCAACAACCGAAGTACTGGTATTTTCCTTAATAACGGCCATGAGTTACCATAATAGGAGGAATTCTTCAAGGCAAACAGCTTTCCGGTAAATTTCAGGTTCTGATCGCAGGCACTCGGTTCTAAACGGATACAAACGTTTAACCCGTCCGGGAGGCTGCCTGTCAGCGCATATCGACATTTCCTATCTTTACCGGATGAGCCTCACCCTGATCCTCGTAGCCCTTACGGCCATCGCCTCGTTCCTGGCCTTTAACAGTGAGGACATGATGCGGAAGTGGATTCTGAATCCCTACATGGTTCATCATCATAAACAATGGTGGCGCATGCTGAGTTCCGGCTTTATCCATGCCGATTTCATGCATCTGTTTTTCAACCTGTTTGCCTTTTATGGATTTGGAATGGCGGTTGAAAGTTATTACAATGCCATTTTTGGACAGCAGGGACCGCTCTATTTCGCTGTACTATACCTGGGAGGAATCCTTGTGGCCAATGCGCCCAGTCTTGCCAAACACAAAGACAATCATTACTACAATTCACTGGGTGCCTCAGGAGCGGTGGCGGCCATCATCTTTTCCGCCATCATTTTTCAACCCTGGAGTAAAATCTATTTTTTCGGAATCCTGGGAATTCCGGGCATCCTTATGGGACCGCTCTATCTGATTATTGAATACAGGATGTCGAAGCAAGGAGGAACAGGGATCAATCATGACGCCCATTTCTGGGGAGCCATTTTCGGAGTGCTCTTTACCATCGCCTTAAAGCCAACGCTCCTTCTCTTCTTCTTTGATCAATTGTTAAACGGCCTGCCATGACGGACAATGGGAAATGGATGTCGCTGAACGGAAACTGGATACCCGAGGACAAGAGCAGTCATCTCTTCCACAACCGGGGTTTCCTGTACGGTGACGGATTTTTTGAATCCATGCGATTCGAGAACGGGAGAATCCGGTCGGGTGAGGCTCACATGCACCGTTTACACCGCTCCCTGCTCCTGCTGGAAATGAGCGATGCATCCTTTCCGGACCTGGAGTCGCTGGAGACACAATTGGGCGCACTGGCCGAGAAAAACAAGTTCGGCGCCCATGTACGCGCAAGAATTTCAGTCTTCAGGGAAGGACCCGGAATCTACACCCCTGAAGTAAATAAAACTTCTTACCTGATCAACATGAGCCAGCTGGAGGGGCCGCTTCGCTTTCCGGAAACGGGCTTGCGCATCGGGTATTATACACGGCAAGCCAAAGCCCGCGGACCCTTTTCCAACATCAAATCCCTCAGCGCTCAGCTGTATGTGATGGCCGGCCTCCATGCCCGGAAAGAAGGGCTGGACGAATTACTTCTGATCAACACCTCCGGACATTTTATAGAGGGAATCACCAGCAATGTTTTTATTGTTTACAACGGTACTCTGCTGACCCCCCCTTTAACAGAAGGATGCGTGGATGGTGTCATGCGCAAAACACTGTTAAATCTGGC
>JAEUTF010000232.1 GCA_016788185.1 Bacteroidia bacterium
AGCCGGGGATAGAATCCGCCTTTGGCAATGCTCAGTCCTTTTTCCGCGCTGCTGATACGGGTATCGGCGGCTTTGATCTCCGGAAGGCTTTTCAGGGCAAGCTCGTAAATCTGGGAAGGCTGCAGCGCCGCCACCCCTGCATCCGGCACCTGCGCTCCCGGATCCTGCACATCGAAGCCCTCAGGGCTTTCGAGCTGCAGGAGTTGCGTGAGCGATAACCTGGCATTCGCCAGCTGGTTCTCGGCAGTGACCTTCGACAGCTCTTCGTTCGAGAGCTGCGACTCCGCATCCAGGAAATTTCCTTGCACCATGGTGCCCGCTTCCACCATCCGCTTCACCCGGTCGCGCTGCTGACGTGCCTGCTCCACCCGGGCATCGGCCACCTTCAGTTGCTCCTTGGTGTACAGCACCTGGAGGTAGGCCGAAATCACGTTCAGGGAAATATCGTTCCGTATTTTATCCAGATCCGACTTGCCGGCCAGGTAATTGAGCTGGCTTTGCTTGAGGGTATTCCGCAGCTGAAATCCGCTGAAGAGCGTGACATTGCTGCTCAGCGACCAGTTGTCGGATTCCACCTGCTGCGTGGTGAACTGGTTGGTAAAGGGATCGATGGTACGTCCGAAATTCCAGTTTCGTCCCACCGACGCATTCAGGGTGGGCAACAGGGCAAATTTGTTTTGTGTGACCGCCAGGTGGTTCAGGTCGGTATTGATTTCATTCTGCTTGACGGTAATGTTATGCTCCAGCGCATAATCAACGCATTCGCGCAGGGTCCATGCCTTTTGCCCATAGGCCGCAGGGTTAGCGTACAGCAACAGGGCCAGGCTGAGGCCGGCAAAACAGGGTTTCAGGTGAAGTGGCATAGTTAAAATTCGAGACTCCCAAAAGTAAGAAAGCCCGTGGTATAAGCTATTGGAAACCGATAAAGTGAACAGATTGGCCGATGAAACGGAGTGATGAGGGGTTTAAACCGCCGCAGCCCTTCTGCAAGAGCCCGCCGGCGGCAGGGGGCATTGTGCCTCTATCCTCAACACTCACGGGCGGCTGAAAAGAGAAATGCCCCTGTCGCGCCGGTAGCGCAGAACAGGGGCATCCCGATAGAGCGATTGGATGTGCTTTAGTTCATCACCTTCACCATGAATACAAAGTCCTTCATTTTCTTCACCTGGCTGGTACGATCCATTCCTTTCAGGGATTTCCTGCCGGCAAAACTGATTTTTTCGTGCACATGTTGCAGGATATCGTCGGAGATCCACTTTGATTTTACGGCAAAGGAAGCACCTTCGGCGGAGGTATTCCGGCCGGAAATGATGCCAATCAGGTTGCCCTGGCTGTCGAAAAGTGGGCCGCCTGAGTTACCCGGGTTCACGGGAATACTGATCTGGTAGGCGGCTGTATCGCCTTCGTACCCGGTGTAGGAACTCACCGAGCCCTCCCCAAAAACCATGTCTTCGCGTGGATAACCGAGGGTATAGACCCGCTCACCGGGATCCGCCACCGACTTGCGCATGGTAAAGGGGATCTCTCCAAAACTTTTGAAAGATTCATCGGCCACCTTCAGTACGGCCATGTCCAGTTTCGGATTCGTGTACACCACCTTCATTTTCAACTGCTCAAATTTTTCGTTGCTGATAAAAATGGATTTGGCGTCCGCCACCACGTGAAAACTGGTTAAGACGTAGCCTTCCCGGTTCAGGGCCACCCCGGAGCCGGTAAAGGTTTGTTGTGTTTCGGCAACAGGCTCCTGCTTTTCGCTGATGTCCTGGATCATGGCCCTTTGGCGACGCTTGATGCTTTCCACCTCACGACGCAGTTCCTGGTAAGCGCTCTGCTGCTTGTTTCCCGTCACACCGGTCACACTAAAAGTAAGGATGGTAGCGCTCACAGCCACCACCGCCACCACGGCGGCTACGGCGATCACTTTGTATTTTCGCCAGAGGGTACGGACACGACCGGGCTCCGGTGTGATCCGCTTCATTGGCGACTGAAAGCGGTATTGCTCGCTTTCCAACTCGTCCTGGATGAGGGCTAATTTTTTCTTTAAACCGGTTCGTTCGGCATACACTAAAAAAGCATCGGTGATG
>JAEUTF010000155.1 GCA_016788185.1 Bacteroidia bacterium
GCATCGATGCTGTTCGTGCTTTCATAAAACAAGGCGCTGTCGCAATACATATCCGTATCATCCTGCCTGAAAATTACGTTTCCGATAAGCCTGCGTACCTCCACACCGTCCACCTTCACTCCTTCCAGACTTCCGGCCTGCACAATTTCAATCTGTTTGCTCTCCTGGGAAAAACCCCGGTAAGGAAATAGAAGCAATGCCCATGTCAGGCCGATCCAGCACCAACTCCTACGGGTAACCGTCAGGGGAATTTCAGGAAAGAGGGAGAGGAAGTGCATGTTGAAATTTAGGAAGGGCGCCTTCACCATTCGGTTCGCGTATGCCTGGTCTGGAAGTGCAGGTAACGGTATCCGATGTTCGCTTATAAACAGGAGTATGGCAGCAGGCTAACCTGAGATGCATCAACGATTCGGCCGGTTTAGGCGGGTACTTTACGCATCAGGGTTTGTTTACGGTCGGGACCTACCGATACAATGGTTATGGGAAGGCCGGTGGCCTGTTCAATGTAGTCGATGTAACGCAACAGGGCGACGGGCAATTGCTCCGCATCCCGCACCTGCATCAGATCTTCATCCCAGCCCTGTAATTCCTCGTAAACGGGTTCAATATTTTCATTCACCACGTCATACGGCACATGGTCAATCACCTGACCACGGTATTTATACTGCGTACAAACCTTGATGGTGCGGAAACCACTGAGCACATCCGATTTCATCATGATCAGCTGCGTCACGCCGTTCAGCATGATGGCATATTTCAAGGCAGGAAGGTCGAGCCAGCCGCAGCGACGGGGCCGGCCGGTGGTGGCGCCGAACTCATGTCCCTTCTTTCTCAAGTCCTCACCGGTCTGGTCGTGGAGTTCCGTCGGGAAAGGTCCGCTACCGACCCGTGTACAGTAGGCTTTGAAGATGCCGTACACTTCGCCGATTCGTCCCGGTGCCAGACCGAGACCGATGCAGGTACCAGCGGTAATGGTATGCGAGGAGGTCACAAACGGATAGGACCCGAAGTCCACATCCAGCAAAGACCCCTGGGCCCCCTCGGCCAGGATGGCTTTACCGGAATCGATGTACCGGTTCAGCTCATACTCACTGTCGATCAAAGGCAATTCCAGCAGCAGGGAAATCCCCTCAAAAAACGCCGGTTCCAGTTCGGCCAGATTATACTGGTACTTGTAATGCCCGAGCAATTCCTTGTGCTTGGCCACCAGCGTTTCGTACATACTTTTAAAAGAGGCATGTTCGATATCGCCCACACGCAGGCCGTTCCGGCCTGTTTTATCCATGTAGGCCGGACCAATGCCTTTCAGCGTGGAACCGATCTTGGCCTGGCCTTTGGCCGCTTCTGAAGCCGCATCAAGCAGGCGGTGGGTTGGAATGATGAGGTGAGCCTTACGGGAGATGTAAAGATTCTTCTTCACATCCACCCCTCTCTGCAAGAGCGCATCCACTTCCTTTTTGAAAACAACCGGGTCAATCACAACACCGTTCCCGATCACGTTGACTTTGCCCGCGTGGAAAATACCGGAAGGAATCGTATGCAGCACATGCTTCACCCCTTCAAATTCAAGGGTGTGTCCGGCATTGGGTCCGCCCTGGAAACGTGCAATCACGTCATAACGGGGTGTCAGTACGTCTACCACTTTCCCCTTTCCTTCATCGCCCCACTGAAGGCCCAGCAATACATCAGCTTTCATCAATTTCTTTTTATCTGTTTCTCCCTGTAAAATAAAACCTGCTTTTTCATTTCAAACCTGAACTTTAAACCGGAATCGTACCTGATTTAAAACACAAGGGTGTACATGATCCTGAACGAGGACCTTTGAATTCAGTCCGGAATCAATTGTGGAAGGCCTTGGCGGCCAGTTCTTCATTATCCACCACCGAAAAAACATTCACCAGTTTGGTGATCACCAGCAATGTTTTGATTTTCTCCGGCACGGCACAAATCACGGCTTCACCGCCTGATTTCCTGGCTTTGGAGAGAATACCCAGCAGGACATTGAGGCCGGTACTGTTCATATATTTGAAATCAGAAAGGTTGATGATGAAATTACTGCTGTCCTTTTCCGACAAGAGGTTGACTTCATCCATCAGTTCACTGGCCTGGTTTTTCTCAATGAGATTGCCCTTCAGGCTGATGAGGGCATATGTATCTTTTTCGGTGATGTTGTATTCAAATTCCATGGTAACAGGTCAAGATCCGGTCAAAGTTACCTGTTTTTTCTTAGCGAGGTGTTCACAGGTTCCGTTCCGGAGCAGTTTTCTGCACTTGCCGAATAAATTCAGGCTGTGATGAGTTACCTGAAAATCAAGTATATCTCCCATCATGGACTGGATCTGCTGGATCCGGGGATCGCAAAACTCCATCACTTTATCACAATCCATACAAATCAGATGATCGTGTTGTTTGTAGGCATAGGATTTTTCGAAGAGCGCCATGTTTTTGCCAAACTGATGTTTGGTCACCAGGTCGCAGGCCAGCAGATGTTCGATGGTATTGTAGAGGGTGGCGCGGCTGACATGAATTTTCCGCTCCTTCATCAGCAAAAACAGCGAATCGATGTCGAAGTGGTCTTCTATGGAATAGATCTCTCTGAGAATGGCGAAACGCTCAGGTGTTTTCCGTAGACCGGCTTGCTCCAGGTACTCGGTAAATACCTGCCTGACTTTTTCAAGAAGATCGGTTTGTGTTTGCGCGGAGGCGGCTGACTTGGTCATTTGTTTGCATCAATCCTGGTGACAGATAATATTCCGGGGAGTTTTTCAAGTTTTTTCATAAGCACTTTCAAATGCTCGGTGTCGTGGACAAACAACATTATCGTTCCTTCAAAGAGTCCGTCGGTGCTTTCAATGTTCAGCGAACGGATGTTTACTTTCAGTTCCGAAGAGATGATTTTGGTGATATTGCTGACCACACCCACATCGTCCATGCCGTTAATTTTAATACCTACCAGGAACGCGATCTGTTGCTGGCCAAACCAGCGCGCCTTCACAATCCGGTAGGCGTAATTCGACATCAGCTGAATGGCATTCGGGCAATTGGTACGGTGTATTTTAATGCCATCGTTGATGGTGATGAATCCAAATACATCATCACCTGGAATAGGATTACAACAGGGTGAGAGCTTGTAATCGATTTTATCCATCCCCTCCCCGATCACCAGCATGTCGCTGTTCCCGCGTATGTTCCGGACCAGGTCGTCAAATTTCTGTTTGTCGGATTGCTCCGGCAATTTCAATTTGCCCTGCTCCTTCTGTTCAAAGAAATCCCTCAGGTTCTTCAGGTCGATGGCTTCAAGACCGATGCGATGGTAAAAATCGGTCAGGTTGGATACTTTGTAAAAGATGAGCAGTTCGTTGATGTTATAAGGCCTGTTGTTCATCTTCAGGCTTTTCATTTTCCGCTCAAAAATATCCTTGCCGGCTTCGGCCAGGCGGCGCTTGTCCTCTTTAAGTGCCGCCTTGATTTTCGACTTGGCCTTGGCCGTAACCACATTCCCCATCCAGTCTTCTTTGGGATGTTGCTTCGCGGAAGTCAGAATCTCTACCTGGTCGCCGCTTTTCAGTTTATGGCTTAAGGGTACCAGGCGGTGGTTGATTTTTGCACCGATGCATTTGTACCCGATGTCGGAATGGATCTCGAATGCAAAATCAAGGGCGGTACTGCCCACCGGCAAGGTTTTGATTTCACCCGTTGGCGTAAAGACAAAAATCTCATCCGCAAAGAGGTTCAGTTTAAAATCATCAATAAAATCAAGCGCATTCGATTCGGGATTCTCCAGCAATTCACGGATCCTGGAGATCCACTCGTCCAAGCCGCTTTCGTGTGCGGACTCCTTGTATTTCCAATGAGCGGCATAACCCTTCTCGGCAATTTCATCCATGCGTCGCGTCCGGATCTGTACTTCCACCCAGCGGCCTTCTTTGCTCATCACCGTGGTATGCAGTGATTCGTAACCATTGGCCTTGGGGGTGCTGATCCAGTCACGGAGCCGGTCGGGGTTGGGCGTGAAATAATCCGTAACAATGGAATATACTTTCCAGCAGTCCGACTTTTCGGTTTCATAGGGCGAGTCAATGATGATGCGGATGGCAAAGAGGTCATACACCTCTTCAAAACCCACTTCCTGCTTCTTCATCTTGTGCCAGATGGAGTTGATGGACTTCGGCCGCCCCTTTATTTCGTATTTAAACCCTTCATGGTCCAGCTCCTCACGGATCGGCCTGGTAAATTCCTGAATGAACTTTTCGCGTTCCTTTTTACTCTGCTGTAATTTCAGCGCGATCGTTTTGAACACCTCGGGTTCCATGTATTTCAGGGCGAGGTCGTCCAACTCCGTTTTAATGGAATACAAACCCAATCGGTGAGCGAGCGGCGCGTAGAGGTAGGCGGTTTCGGAAGCAATCTTCAACTGCTTGTCCTTTGGCATAGACCCCAGGGTGCGCATGTTGTGCAAGCGGTCGGCCACTTTGATGAGGATGACCCGTACATCATCGCTCATGGTCAGCAGCATCTTTCTGAAATTCTCCGCCTGCAGGGAGGAGGTATGATCAAAGACCCCCGAGATTTTGGTCAGACCATCGACAATCCCCGCTACCTTCTTATTGAAAAGCCGTTCGAGGTCTTCCAGCGTATAGTGGGTATCCTCCACCACATCGTGCAGGAGGGCACATACGATGGAGAGGGCACCCAGGCCGATTTCTTCGGCCACAATCATGGCGACGGCAATCGGATGAAAGATGTAGGGTTCACCGCTTTTTCTCCGCATGTCTTTATGGGCCTCCAATGAAATATCGAAGGCTTTGCGGATGAGCTTGCGCTCGCTTTTATCGATGTTCGGTTTACAGGCCTTTAACAAGGCACGGTAACGCTTGAGAATTTCTTTCTTCTCGGCTTCCGGATCCAGTACAATCGGATCCTCGCTGGTATCGGCTTTCAGCAGCGGATGTTCGGAATCTGACATTGTAGCAAAGGTACGAAATCAGCCGCTGGATCTGCTAAAAACTTCACGTGGAGAGGGCCGCTTCAGGTGGAGATCCCTGCCCGGTACTGCAGTGCCCTACAGGCGGATAAAAGTTCCTGCCGCAACAGCCGTTTTGCTGCGAATGCACACAGCGTAGAGTCCGGAAGGAAGAGCGGACAACTCTGAAAAAAATCCCGCCCCGCTCTCCTGCCAGTCGAGGTGAATGCTTCTCCCCAGCACATCCGTGAGTGTAATCATGGCCCTGTGCCCCGGCGTAGCCGGGAATTCGATGAACAGGCTTTCCTGCGCGGGGTTTGGAAAAATCCGCAAGGGCCGGATGGCTTCTTCGTTGGAGATACCGGTGAACACAATGGGGTCACCGCAGGTTTCCGTTCCTTTCCGGTACCACACCTGCTTTTTACGGATGTGTGCACCGCCCATTGAAAAGGCGTTGGCGCTCTTTAAGGTAAGGCCTCTTCCCACACTGTAGGTTTCGGTGTTTACCTGTGATTCAAAAGGGATGCGGTAACAGGATGCGGAAGTGTCATACAGAAAATACCCCGTACTCAGCGACACTTCTTTTCTATGCTGGCAGCTTCCGGTATCCAGGGTATAGGAACTGACCTCATTGCCCGTGTAGAGGCTCTGACCCGGCCAGCCCTGCCAAAGAGGGGAAGAGAGGTTGTGAAAGGTTTCTGAAATCAGTGTACTGCCCCTGAGGGTATCAAAATGCGGGGTGGGGCTGGTATTGAAAACAATTTCCATGGTTTGTTTCAGGCAGGTATACTCCACACTGTCGCCGGGCATGAAATCCTGCCGGCTGAGCACCTGGATTTCCTCCAGCAGGGGCTGCAAGGGCTGGCTCATAAAATTCGTGGTGACTTGTTCGTACTGAAAAATATCGCCGGGTTGAAAATCAAAAATCTCCGACCTGAGCGGCAGGTTAAACCAGGGGATGCGCTCCATCGGGATGAGCTGAGAAGGGAAATGCCTGCAATCCACAAAAGAGACCCAGCCGGAATCACGCGACACCCTGAGCTGAATCGTATTGACCGGATCCAACACCATGTTTGCGGCATTGTCCTTTCGCTCAAGCGAAATCACCTTGACAGAATCGAGGGCGCTAAACAGTGGAAAAGGAAATAGAGCCGTTACTTTTGCTTCCACATAATCGCCGTTGAGGTAATTGTACATCCGCCATGTTTTGCCGGTGATCGCGCCCGGCTCAACAAAAATGGAATCATGAGCGGCATTGAAATAAACCTCCCTCCCGTTCTGCATCAGCAGGGCCTCTGAACTGAACCAGGATTCGCCATCGCTCCACATGCAGGCCGTAGGGGTCAGTACCGTATCGTTCGGACTGCGGAAACCCTGATATTTCACTTTTGCCGGTGAAGGCAGGAGCGCATCGAAATGAAGCACCTGTACCGGACTGTACGTGATGAAGGGTGAAATACTATTCTGGCCAGCATAAAAATACTGGGCTTGCTGCAGAAACAAACCGGAATAGGCTTGCTGTGCAGAGGCAGGAAAAGAACTTAGCAAAAACAGAAAACAGGCCGCGTATACTTTATTCATTCTCCTGAATTTGAAATTAAAAGTAGCTCTTTCCATTCAGAAATGCAAACCTGACATGCGGATTGATCCATCAAGGAGGGTTCATGTATACGCCGGGATGTGTTTTGTTTTTCTTCTCACCCCTGCCCCTGGTACATTCACCCGGCGAATGACTGAATCAGCCACCGAAAATCAGAGCGGCTCCCTGAAATACGAGTCAGGAATATTACCTTACGGAATGGCCAAAAAAAATGAGGCGCAGGAAACATCCTGCGCCTCAACAATCTTTATACTGAGTAAGATTTTAATTCACCATCACCGGCATGACCAACATGAGCAGGTCCGCATTGGGGTCGGCTTCCGCTTTGGGTGGCGAAAGCAAGCCCGCCCGGTTGGGCAAAGAGAGTTCAATCAGCACATGGGTGCTCATGATGTTGTTTAGCATGTCCTGGATAAACCGGGCATTGAAAGCGATCTCAATATCCTTTCCTTCGTAACTGCAAGGGAGGCGTTCATCGGCATCATTTCCGAAGTCGACATCTTCGGCCGATATCTCTACCTGGCTGCCTGCAATTCTGAATTTAACCTGGTGAGTGGTTTTGTTGGAGAAGATGCTGACCCGGCGTATGGCGTTGAGGAAACTCAAACGGTCGACTTCCATTTTATTGGGATTGTCGAGCGGAATGACCGCCTCGTAGTTCGGATACCGTCCATCGATCAGACGGCAGATCAGGCTGACATTGTCGAAGGAGAAAAATGCATTCGCCTCGTTGTAATCAATTTTAACCTGGGTCAGTCCGGCCGGCAGGGAAGACTTCAATAATCCAAGCGGCTTTTTTGGCATGATGAAGGAGGACTCCTTCGCAGAGCGAATGTCGTTTCTCCTGTACCTGACCAGACGGTGGGCGTCGGTGGCAACGAAAATGGTTCCCTCCTTTCCAAACTGGCAAAAGACTCCCGTCATCACCGGGCGCAGTTCATCGTTGCCGGTGGCGAAGAGGGTGTGGTTGATGGCAGCCTGCAACACATCGGAAGGCATTTCAATGGTGCTTGGTTTATCGATGACCGGCAACTTCGGAAAGTCATCGCCGTTGAGTCCGGTGAGTTTGTACTTCCCTACATCCGAACTGATTTCTATCTGGTACGAGTCCTTCTGAATTTTAAACGTAAGCGGGATGGCACCAAAGGTTTTCAGCGTTTCGAGCAAAATTTTGGCTGGCACCGCCACCTTACCGCTCTCCTTGCTGTCGACTGAAATCACCGTGGTCATGGTGGTTTCAAGGTCGGAAGCGGAGGCTTTTAACTGTCCGGCACTGAGTTCGAAAAGGAAATTTTCGAGAATGGGTAAGGGCGTGCTGCTTTGAAGAGCTCCGCTGATCACCTGCAATTGTTTCAGCAGAATATCTGCATTTACAATGAACTTCATATTCCTGTTATTCTATCGGTTATCCCCTTCACCTGAAAGGGTCAACAAATATAGCGGAAGCAGGCTTTCGGCAGCCCCGGCCAGACGCCTAGTTTATTAACAAAAAGCCGCTCCCCTCATTCGAAACGCTGCTGGGCAGGAACAAGATCTTTACCCGGCATGAAATTCCTCGGATCCTTGAAAATCCGGTCGAAATGGAAATACTGGCAAACCAGCAATGAAGTATCACCACTCATCCGGGCGTAAAAGCGGTCGTAATCAAAGGGCAGATCTTTCCCGTCAAAATCAATCTGCAGCCTGGAACCTCCGCTAACGGGCTTCCGGTAACAGACCAATTGCTTCTCTCCGCCGTTGTCCATTTTCACCCTGATTTCGGCAAATGCCCCGGCTTTGAAAACAGAATCCTTTACCGAAGCTTTGATATCGTTGTCAAGGCGTTCAAAAAATGTTTCCTGAAATGCGGTCAGAAATTTCCTGATCTTGTTGATGTCAGTCGGATTAACCACCTGGTTGTCAGATAGTTTTGTAACTACATAGGAAGAATCGGTTTCACGGGTCAGGCGCAGGGAACGTGCAGGGCGTGCATATTCCAGAATTTCAACAGCAACGATGCGCTTCGGATCGAGTCGGAAAATAGATTTATCTCTCCATTCGGCTTCCGAGGCAAAATAGCGGGTACTCAGAAAACCGTTGAAACCGGGGATGTGCGTGATGAACGGAACGGAGGAAGATTCGAGGTACATGAAAGTACCGAGGTTATCCATGGTGGGATGGCCCACATAATAGGTCTTCAGGTTTTCATCGCCCGCATAAATTTCAATTTTCACGGACTTTGCAGCCATCAGCTTCATGGTGTTGTTGTAGAGGTTTCTGCCTACCGGGCTTCTCACTTCCACCGCTTTAATGGTGTACAACAAACTGTTGATGGCATCCTGCCGGGCCATGAAGCGATTGTTAACCATCCATCGACCCGGCGCTTCACGCACCAGCGTCACCTGACGGCCATCCTTATCCGCCAGAAAAATCTTATCCACACGGCCTGTATCCTGAACGGCGAAATCACGCAACTCCCCTTTTATGGTGGATCCGGATCGGTTGAACCATAGCCAGGCGGCCAGGATAGCCAGCAGCACCAATACAATCAAAACCGTTCTGTTTCTTTTCATGGGGTTCTAACGTGAATAACGACGTTTGCGTACGTAGTATTTAATTAATCCAAAGAAGACGATGAGCAACACCGGAAGCAACACATTCATGATTTTGAGCGGCTGCAGATTGGATTCCAGCACCGCAGGATCAATCAGCCGCAAACGAAATTCCTTGCTGCGTACGCTCATCAATCCGGAATCATCACAGAGATAATCCACGATGTTCAGGAAGAAGGATTTGTTTCCATAGGTCACATTGGTGTAGCGGTCGAAGCCCAGTGCAGAGGGACCTCCTTTGAAAACATCGTTACGAATGAAATCACCGTCGGAAAGTACGATCATTTTACCGGGCACACTCTGTTCCCGGAAAGCGATTTCCTTGCTTTCGGCGATGGCAGACGGCACTCTGTTTTTATACAGTGAGGTAAAGGAACCTTCCATCAGCAGCGCTACCGGAACATGGCGCTGCGGAAACATTTTCGGATCAGGCTTAAACTGCATAATGCCCAGGCTCACCCTGACCGGGGCCGGCAGAATCCTGCTGTACCGGGAAGTGCTCAGCAGAATGGTATGCTGAATGCCGGGAGCATCAATCGGGTCGAGACTCGAAACAAATTGTCCTCTTATCGCATTGAGATTGTTTACGATGGGATGCTTCGACTGCGGATTCATCAGCGGAAAATAATACCAGGGCAGCAATTGTTGCTTGGGCTGATTACCGACCATGCCGGTAACCACCGGAATCATGGATGCCAGCATGTCCTGCACCAGGTCATAATTTACCCGGGCTCCGTAGCGGAACAGCATATCATCCAGCCTGAGGTCACGGGCCAGGGCCATCATATCTCCCCTGCGCTCCAGGCTGTCCATACTGGCCCGCATCGGATCGATCAGCCAGATCAGTTTCCCGCCGTTCATCACAAACTGATCGATGACAAATTTGTCTTTCTCGTCGAAGGCACTGTCGGGCTTGGCCACCACGAGTGCCTTAAAATCTTTCAAGGCATCCAAGCGACCGTTGATCCGGACC
>JAEUTF010000242.1 GCA_016788185.1 Bacteroidia bacterium
GTTACACGCACATTCACCTGCTGGTCATCGTTAAATCCACGAAGAACGAGGCGGAATGTTTCAGCAGAAGGATTCGGGAATACGGCAGAGCTGAAGCCTTCCGCTACACGGGTGGCACTTCCGTTGCTGATGGGTGAAGCAGGTACCACGCCAATCACGCAAGGATCACCGTAGCAGTAAGGTGTTCCGCCGATCACAGCACGCACACGAACCAGGTAGAATTTGTTGGCCTGAATCGCAGGGCTGACATTGGCAAGGTTGCACCAGCGGTTGTTGGAAACGTAAGTCCAGGTAATGCCGGGATTGGTGGTTTCTTCGAATTCAAACTCGTACTGAGGAGCGTTGAGGTAAGTCAGTACAAGACCGGCCTTGATGCTGTCAGCAGGAGTGAAGGTAAGTACGCCGCAATGTGTGTCGATCAGTTCAGGCTGACGAACAGAACGAACCACGATGCCGGGGTTGGTGAAGAAGCACTGGCCGTTGTTGAGGCCCACCGTAAGGGTTACGGTTTGCGTATCAAGTACGGCACCTGCCTGTGAACCGTCCATGAGGACACTCACATTCTGCGAGGTGGCACCGGTTGACCAGGAGTAAGAACTGAAGCCGGGGTCGGCGCCAAGGTCGATGAAGCCGGGCTGGCAAACCGTAATGGGGCTCAGCGCGGTGATAGCAGGCTGATAGCCCTGATCAAAGACTTCCACGTGCACCGTGGCGCTGGTTCCGGTACTGCAGGAACCAAATGTGTTGGATACGGTCAGTGTGTAATCACCGGTCTGGTTTACCGTGATGTTGCGGGTAGACGCACCGGTACTCCACACATAACTGCTGAAGAATTGTCCGCCGCTGCCGAACAGGGTAGCCGACTGACCGGGACATACATTGACTGGTCCTGTAGGATTAATGGTCGCATTGGTTCCGGGAATTACCAGGAACGGCGTCCAGTTACTGCGTACACGAACCTGGTTACCACCTACGAATCCCCATACAGACACACGGTAAAATCCTGTTTGTGAAATAAAGATCGAGGAAGTCGTTGCACCATTGCTCCACAGATAAGTAAGAGGCCCATTCAACCCGGTCACCACAGCGTCAAGCTTGGTACCGGCACATACGATCGGTCCGGAAGGGACGATAGTGACGCTTTGAGCCTGCACCGTGGCGCTGAGGCTGGTCACTGTCAGAAATACGCCCAGGACGTACTTCCAAACACCTTGAGTAATTTTTGTTGTCATATTTGGATTGAGTTGTAGAATTTTTATCTGGATACGTACTGATACTGGATAGTAGCAAATGTAGGGAGTTATTGCTATACCGTGCAAATGTATTTTTCACCCTTTTTAATATTTTTCAACGAATTGCTTGTTAAGTACCGCAAACCCCACTTTTTCATAGGTGAATTCTTCAAATTTCGCAGCACTTTATTTGTTTATTTCTTTGGAATTGAACCAGGTTCCCCTAATTCCCCTTTTTCTTAACATTGCAAACCGGACCTGTCGTTCAACTCCGTCCCTCCCTGCACCACAAAGTGAACCTGAAGCCCTCTTTCCTGCTGCTCTTGATGATGGGCCTGACAATTTCCTTGTCAATTGATGCTCAGCGTTTTAACACCGTCAACTATACGGTACAGGAGGATTTACCGGGGAATCATCTCAATAAAATATACCAGGATCGCCTCGGCAGGTTGTGGATTGGGACCATGAGCGGCGGCTGTCGCTTCGATGGAAAAACCTTTACCCGTTTTGAGCAGGGGAATGTATTGTACAGTAATCCGGTAAAAACCATTTATGAAGACCGGAACGGAAATATCTGGTTCGGCACGATCCGGAAGGGATTGGTGAAACTGACCGGAGCCAGCTATTCCACTTACACTGCCAACGATGGCTTGCTCAGCGACAATGTGAATGCCTTGTGTGAAGATCAGAAGGGAAATCTCTGGGTAGGGACCTCGGAAGGAATCAGTCGTTTTGACGGAAAGACATTTTACAACATTACGCAGGCAAAAGGTCTGGTGAACAACAATGTGTTCGATTTGTTTGCCGACAGTAAAGGACGGATCTGGGTGGCTACCATCGGCGGTGTGAGCTTTTATGACGGGCAGAATTTCACCAATTTCACGGTAGAACAGGGCTTGCTGAACAACATCGTGTATTGCATCCGTGAAGACAAAGACGGACGGATATGGATGGGGACCTACGAGGGCGTGAGTGTATGGGATGGCAAGCGGTTCATCAATTATACCCGCGACAACGGATTACCGAACGAGCGTGTGGAAACCGTGATGATGGATCACTCCGGCAACTGGTGGGTGGGCACCTATGGGGGCGGAATCGCAAAATTTATAAACGGACGATTTGAAGCGGTGGAGATGAGCGAAGGGATCAACTCCAACATTGTGAAATCGCTGGTGGAGGATCGTGAAGGGAATTACTGGCTGGGAACTTTAAACGGGCTGTACAAATACAATGGCGACCGCTTTGTGTCGTATACCTTAAAAGACGGTTTATCCAATAACAATATCCTCTCCGTATTTCCGGATTCGGGAGGAGGAATTTGGTTTGGTACACTGGCGGGTGGAGTCAATTATTTTAAGGACAACCGGTTTTTAAATATATCCACCGCGGATGGCTTGAAAAGCAATACCATCTGGAGCATTTCGGGCGACCGTTCCGGCTATATCTGGTTTGGCACCACCAACGGGCCTGCACGCTACAACCCTCTCAGCAAGAAAATTGAACTGGCCTATCCCGAATTGCAGTCCTTGATCATCTACGCCTTTTTGCAGGACCGGAACGGGAATAATTATTTCGGAACGGACAAGGGCATTTTCAAATACATGGCTGACGGTACCTCGTTAAGAATCGGGATCAACGAGGGCCTGGCGAACGATAAAGTACGGGTATTGTATGAAGACCTGCAGGGGGTGGTATGGGTGGGTACCTTAAAGGGACTTTTCTCGCTCGACAACAACAGGGCCATCAGCTTTGATGAAGCCAACCGGCTGCCCAAAGCGCCCATCACCTCGATCATCAATGACCGGTACGGAAATCTGGTGATCAGCACCTATGAATTCGGAGTGATCCGTTACAACCCCGGAAAGCAGGCCAATCCCATTACCATTCTCAACAGGAAAAGCGGATTGAACAGCGAAAAAATATTGTTCAATTTTATCGACAGCCGTGAAATGCTCTGGCTGGGAACCTCCGAAGGGATCGATAACATCAATTGGAAACAATTCATTGAAGAGGGTAAAATACGTTCGGTGCATTATGACAAGAGCAACGGCTACCTGGGGATTGAAAGCAATGCCGCCTGTGAGGATAAGTTCGGCAACATCTGGTTTGGTACCGTCAATGGAGCCATTCGTTACAACCCCTCCGCCGGTGAGCTCCCGGTCACCTTGCCGCTGGTATCCATCGGAAATGTGCAGTTGTTTCTCGAAAACACCAATTGGAAAAAGAAGAAATTCAAGGTCAATCCGTATTCCGGTCTGCCGGAGGATCTCGTGCTTCCGCATAACAGCAATCACCTAAGTTTTGTATGCCAGGGCATTTACCTTACTGCGCCCGATGAAGTGCGGTACCGTTACATTTTGGAAGGGTTTGAGGATAACTGGTCGCCGCCCTCTAAAACCTCTACCGTCAGCTATTCCAACATACCACCCGGCTCCTACATCTTCAAGGTCCAGGCCAGCGTGAACGGCAAAGACTGGAGTGTTCCGGTCACCTACAGCTTCACCATTTTACCACCGGTTTGGAAAACCCCGTTTTTCTATCTCCTCTATGTGGTGGTCGGGGCCGGTTCGGTCCTGCTGGCCTACAGAGTCAGAACCCGGTCCTTACGGAAAAGCCAGGAATTGCTGAAGCGCAAAGTGGAATCAAGAACACGCGAGTTGCAGGCAAAAAATCTTGAGCTGGCCAAGTTGTCGCTGGTGGCTTCCGAAACGGACAACGCGGTCATGATCTTTGATGAACACCAGGAGCTGGAATGGGTCAATACCGGATATACCAAAATGACCGGCTTTACGCTGGAAGAGACCCGGCAAAGCAAAGGAGGGACGCTGAAAGACCTCACGACCAACCTCGATGTGCTGGATCACCTGGAAGATTGCATCCGGCTGCGCCGCTCCTTCATTTACGAGTCGAAGATTCAGCACAAAAACGGACAGCATCGCTGGGCTTCGTCCACGCTGACGCCCATCCTTAACGACAAGAGCCAGCTGAAAAACATTGTGGTGATCGATACAGACATCACCCTCCGTAAGCACATGGAGGAGCAGATCCGGGAGGCTTTGGAGGAAAAGGGCCTGCTGCTGCGTGAAATCCATCATCGGGTCAAAAACAACCTGCAGATCATCATCAGCCTGTTTAACCTGCAAACCAGTTACGTGACGGATACCAATGCCTACAAAGCCCTCAAGGAAGGGCAGGATCGCATCAAAAGCATGGCGCTGATTCACGAGCGCTTTTACCAGTCCGACGGACTTTCAAAAATAGATTTCGACGATTACATCAAACGCCTTGCTGAAAACCTGATGCAGTCCTTCCGGGTGAATGCCGACCAGGTAGCTTTGATAATTCATGCGGAGAAAATATCTTTGGATATTGACACGGCGGTACCCTGCGGCCTGATCATCAACGAAATTGTATCCAATTCCCTGAAACATGCGTTTAAAGAAGGACGTAAAGGTGAAATTCTGGTGGAGTTGAATCAGACCATGCCGGACAGATTCAGGCTGGTGATTGGTGATAACGGCATCGGAATGCCTGAAGGATTTACCCTGGAAAACTCAGATTCGCTGGGGATCCAGTTGATTCAGGCACTTACCGATCAGCTGGAAGGGGAAATGAAGATTGAAACCGCACCCGGAAAGGGCGTAAAGTATATCATTAATTTTAAACGGATCAGTTAAAGACCCAATACGAATGAGCAAAACCCGGATACTCGTTGTTGAGGACGAGAGCATCGTCGCAAAAGACATTCAAAAATCACTTGAAAAATTGGGATACGAGGTGCCTGCAACAGCTTCTTCCGCCGCTGCCGCCTATGAAAAGCTGGAGGAAATTCAGCCGGACCTTGTTTTTCTGGATATCAAGCTGAAGGGAGAAGAGGACGGCATTCATATTGCCGGACACATCCGTGAGAAATACAACATCCCGGTTATTTTCCTCACGTCTTATGTGGATCAGGAAACGCTGGACCGCGCCAAAGTGACCGAACCCTATGGGTATATCGTGAAACCGTTTAACGAGTCGGATCTGAAGACCACCGTGGAAATGGCGCTTTTTAAATTTTCCAAAGACCGTGAGGTGCGCGACAGTCAGCAAAGACTGGCCAATGCCTTGGCAAAAGTGGAAGAATCCATCATCGTGGTGGATACCGAGGGCCGCGTTTCTTACCTGAATGAAAAAGCCGAGAACCTACTGGGTTACTCCACCACTTCCGCCATCGGCATGGACGCGTTCCAGCTTTTTGTTCTGGAAGAGGAGGGCGGGGTAGCCGTGAAAAAGGACGAGTTGCTGGCGAAAATGAGGAAGGACGAACCCTGGGAAAACCATGATTGCTTCTTGCTGGTAAAGCGTGACAACAGCAGCCTGAACATCTCGGCTTCGGCTTCCCCCATCCACGATGAAAAAAATCAGTACCTGGGTTGCGCCATTGTGATTTCGGACAAGCAGACGGCAGCGGGCAAGACGACCGCGGAAGCACCGGTGCAGGCGGCCTTCCTCGACAAC
The DNA here is from genome assembly GCA_016788185.1 of Bacteroidia bacterium. Classification (GTDB taxonomy): domain Bacteria; phylum Bacteroidota; class Bacteroidia; order AKYH767-A; family OLB10; genus JAJTFW01. The sequence continues at coordinate 5,733 of JAEUTF010000242.1, forward strand.
CAGATCATCCAGAATTCCTTTTTCGTAAAAAAGGGGTCCATGCTGGTGAAAGTATATCTCGACAACATCCTGTGGATCCAGGCCATGGATAATTACGTCATCATTCAGACCACCGCCGATCAGTTTGTGATTCACTCCACCATGAAGGACATTGAAGTGAAATTGCCGCAAAGTAAATTTTTGCGTGTACACCGGAGCTACATCATACCGATCGACAAGATAAACGTGCTGGATGAAAATACCGTCCTCATCGGCGACAAGACCATCCCGATCGGTAAGTCCTACAAGGATACCTTTATGGCCCGCCTCAATTTTCTCTGATCTTGGACATCATCCGGTACAACCGGCAGGCTTGGGACCACCTGGTGAAAACCGGCGATCGCTGGACCGTACCTTTTGGAGAAGCTGAAATTTCGAAAGCCCGTGAGGGCCGGCCGGACTTACTGCTCACACCCTCTAAGCCGGTTCCCCTTGCCTGGTATCCCCCTTTAAAGCACGCCAGGGTGTTAGCCCTGGCTTCAGGCGGAGGGCAGCAGGTACCGGCTTTGGCAGCTACCGGAGCCGAGGTGACGGTATTTGATTTGTCGGAGGAACAACTTAACCAGGACCTGCGCACCTGCGAGAAGTTCGGATTCAGCATTACAGCCGTTCAGGGAAACATGATGGAGATGTCCGCACTGCCCGATGATACGTATGATCTGGTTTTCCATCCTTGTTCCAACGCTTTTGTACCGGATCTTAAACCGGTCTGGAAGGCCTGCGCAAGAGTGATGAAGAAAGGAGCTGTGCTGATGTGGGGATTCACGAAGGCGGAAAGCATGTTGCTGCACAGAGATTCTGCATCGGGGGTTTACACCCTCAGGTATAAAATGCCCTATTCCGATTTGCATTCGCTGACGGAAGAAGAACGGTCAGTATATACGAACAACAACGAACCCTTGATTTTCGGACATTCCCTGGAAGAGCAGATGGGCGAACTGCTGGGAAACGGTTTTGTCATCACCGGCCTTTTTGAAGACGACTGGGGAGGGCAGGATCCCTTGGATAGCTATTTTCCGGCATTTGTGGCCGTCAGGGCGGTTAAAGTTTAAGTCCGCGTTGCTGCAGAAAAAGCCCATCCCACGCGGATGATAGCTGCGGGTGCCAGGATCATGAACACCATTCCGGTGTGTATGAACCGGGTTTAATTTTTAATGAAAAAACAGGAATAGGTTTTTTGGAAGCCGGCATCAGGGATCAGGTTGATAAAATAAAAACCCGGCGAAAGAAAATCAAGCGGTATCCGGGTATCGTCTTCCGTGCTCAGGATGCGCGAGGAAAAACAGTTTCGGCCCTGAGCATCATACAGGGTTAGGGAATACAATGCATGCGAAGGCAGGCCTTTCAGCTGAATAAAACTTCCGGCCGGATTCGGGTAAAGCCTGATGTCTCCCCGGCAAATACTGCTTTCTGACAGGGAACTGCTGAGGCTTCTTTGCCAGTAGGAGGTCCAGGAAAGGGTCTTCACTTCCGCTCCGATGGTATTCGGATCCATGCGGTTTAGCCGGATGCGCTGCATGGGTGCAGGGCCGTTGATGTATTCCTGAACCCAGTTTTGTCCTCCATTGTTTGAAATGAATATTTTGCCGCTGTCGGCGGCGATAACGAGGAGCGAATCGGTTTTCAGAAGATCATACGTGAGCAGGGGGAATCCCGGTAAAAATATTCTGTTCCAGTTCAGGCCACTGTCAAGGCTGATGTCCAGGAGGCCGTTCTCAGCGAGTACATGGAATGCGGTGCCGCCGTTCCAATGAAATTTTTTGATGACGATGCTGGTGTCCTGATAAAACAAACTCCAGGTTTGCCCCGTATCCGAACTCGAATAAATGTCGGAATTACCGTTCAGCAACAAGGCATGGCGATCGTCGGCAAAAAACAATTGACGGGGCGCGTTGAAGGCCGGCTGTGTAAGGCCGTTCATGCTCACCGTTCCGTGGATGTATTTTGCGAGGAAGAAATTGCTGAATCCGGCCAGCCAGTAACAGTGACCCGAATCGGGAGCGGAAAAAATACTTAAGTTGCCGGGGGCGGAAGAACCGATGTAGGTCGATACAGGTCCGGTACCCTGACTCCGGTAGATGCCGCAAAAACCCTGGCTGCATTTTGCGTAGTAGGCGGCGTGGTTATCGTCCGCATTCCTGATCTCAATGGATGCTGTGCCCATGCCGCTGGCTCCGTCCAGTGGCTGCCAGTTTATCCCGCCGTCATTGGTAAAGTACACTGTCGATGCTGACCCGCTGCTGGGAGAAAAGTAAACATTGTTCGAGGCAAAACCGGTGTCAGGATGGATGAAGGTGATGTTGGTGGCGCTGGGGGTACCGAAGACGGGTGGCGGCATATTTGGAAAGGGGACATTGGCTTTGAAGACCCATTGCGCATGCAATGAACAGTTCAGGGAGATCAGCAGGAGGAACAGGCCCCGGGGTAAGCGCATTTTGTGTAGCGGAATACTGGAATCAGCAACTAAGGTAGGCATATTCATTCTGAAAAAAGAAAAAGGCTGCAGGTTATTCCCGCAGCCTTTCTTTTATTTGGAAGAGCGCTTATTTCTCTTTCACTTCTTCAAAGTCAACATCCGTCACACCGTCACCGCTGTTGGAGGAACCTGCATGGGCATCCGGCTGGGCCGGATTCTCGCCGGCCTGCTGCGAAGCGTTGTAAAGATCCTTGGAAGCCGCTTCCCAGGCTGCATTCAATCCGGTCATCGCCGTATCAATCGCGTTCAGGTCTTTGTTCTTGTGCGCTTCTTTCAGTTGCGTAAGGGCATTCTCGATGGCAGATTTCTTGTCGGCAGGTATCTTTTCACCGAATTCTTTCAGTTGTTTCTCCGTGTTGAAGATCAGGGAGTCGGCCTGGTTTACCTTGTCGGCTTCTTCCTTGGCACGACGGTCTGTTTCCGCATTGGCTTCCGCTTCGCGTTTCATGCGCTGGATTTCTTCCTCGTTGAGTCCGGAAGAGGCTTCGATGCGGATGTTCTGGGTTTTTCCGCTGGCCTTGTCTTTTGCAGTCACGTGGAGGATCCCGTTGGCGTCGATGTCAAAAGTCACTTCAACCTGGGGGATGCCGCGCGGTGCAGGAGGGATGCCGTCGAGGTGGAACCTGCCGATGGTGCGGTTGTCGCGTGCCATGGGACGTTCTCCCTGCAGCACGTGGATTTCTACCGAAGGCTGGTTATCGGATGCGGTAGAAAAGGTTTCGGATTTTCGGGTAGGAATGGTGGTGTTGGATTCGATCAGTTTGGTCATCACGCCGCCGAGGGTTTCAATACCGAGCGACAGGGGAGTGACATCGAGCAGGAGAACATCCTTCACTTCACCGGTCAGTACGGCGCCTTGTATGCCGGCGCCGATGGCCACCACTTCATCCGGGTTCACCCCTTTGGAAGGTTTCTTCCCGAAGAATTTTTCTACCAGGTCCTGAATGGCCGGAATACGGGTAGATCCACCCACCAGGATGACTTCGTCAATTTCATTGGGCGACATCTTCGCATCGGCCAATGCCTTTTTGCAGGGCTCCAGCGTACGCTGAATCAGTTTGTCGGCGAGTTGCTCAAACTTGGCCCGGGTAAGGGTTTTCACCAGGTGTTTGGGAATGCCATCCACCGGCATGATGTACGGAAGATTGATTTCCGTCTGGGTGGAACTGGAAAGTTCGATTTTGGCTTTTTCAGCCGCTTCTTTCAGGCGCTGCAGAGCCATGGGGTCTTTGCGCAGATCGATGCCTTCGTCATTTTTAAATTCATCGGCCATCCAGTCGATGATCACCTGGTCAAAATCGTCGCCGCCGAGGTGGGTATCGCCGTTGGTGGATTTTACTTCGAAAACCCCGTCGCCCAGTTCGAGAACGGAAATGTCGAACGTACCGCCGCCGAGGTCAAACACCGCCACCTTCGTGTCTTTGTGGTTTTTGTCGAGGCCATAGGCCAGCGCGGCTGCCGTGGGCTCGTTGATGATACGCAGGACCTTTAGACCGGCAATCTCACCGGCTTCCTTGGTGGCCTGGCGTTGTGCATCGTTGAAATAAGCCGGAACGGTAATGACCGCTTCCCCGACTTCATATCCCAGGTAATCTTCCGCGGTCTTCTTCATTTTCTGAAGTATCATGGCGGAGATTTCCTGCGGGGTGTACAGGCGGTCGTTGATCTTGACACGCGGCGTATTGTTGTCGCCCCTTGTAACTTCGTAGGGTACGCGACCTATTTCAGTACTGACTTTGTCAAAGGACTCACCCATAAATCGCTTAATGGATGCAATGGTATGCTTAGGGTTTGTAATCGCCTGGCGCTTGGCAGGATCACCTACTTTGCGTTCCCCGTCTTTGATAAAGGCTACAATGGAAGGGGTGGTACGGCGTCCTTCACTGTTAGGGATTACCACCGGTTCGTTTCCTTCCATGACGGACACGCAGGAGTTGGTTGTTCCCAGGTCGATTCCTATTACTTTTTTCATCTTGGTTTAATTGTTTAGCCGCAGCTAATCAAGGAGTATGCCATGCCCGGCTCAAAGCAACAATGACAGCATCGGCGCCGGTTTCAACGAAATATTACTGCCAGAATGACATTGTGTCACGAGCTACTCGAAAATATGGCTGGTATAGGTACCCGTCGCCAGCGAATCGTAGGTCAACTCATTGAATGAAATTCCTGCAATGGTCGTGTCCAGCCGGCAGGTGAAAATGCCTTTCCCGTCGCTGAGGTTGGTGAAATCGGGAATGAAATTGACCGTGTTGTTGGGGGAGTTGATTTGCAAATAGTTAAAGAAATCGTCGGTAGCGGAGGTGAAGAGGAAGTCCGCTTTAAAATCCTGGAGCCTGCGGGTCACCGTGGTATCTTTTTTAATCTTGATGCCCAGAAACTGAAAGACACTTTTCCCATTGACCAGGAACTCCAGTTCCTCACCGCCTGACAAGGTACGGCTGCTGATCTCGGGTAAACGGTAATCGAGGTAGCGGGTAGAGATGACCTGGGTAAGTTTCTTGGTCTCTGTATAACGGATACGCATGATCAATCCATACAATTTACCGTATTTGGAGCTGTAAATCCTGATTTTATAAGGGTCGTCGTCGGCCAGGTTAACACGGGTAGTGGGGGAGAGGGTGCGTTGAAAAATGGGTTCAATGATGCGGGTGGTGGCAGTGACGACTTTGCCTGTGGTCAGATTCTGGAAGCGCAAACGGTATTGTGCGGCAGGATCCAGTCGGGTATTGTTCAGTCGGAAGAGGTAATGGTTTTTGTCGGCAAAGAGCCCTTCATTTTTGTAGCTGGGGTATTCCGGAAACAAGGGATAGGTTTGTGTCACGGAACCGAGCTGAATTTTTTCAAGGTACACCCTTACCGTGGCGGTATCGTAATACAGGCTGTCGGGCTCCTGTGCCATTTGCAAGGCATTGCCGGCACCCAGATAGGCGCGCTGAACACGGATATAATGGGTCGTGCTGGTGGGATTCAGCAAGCCATAAATGACCGGTATTTCACGGTATTCCTCCAGTATGTCCAGATCATTTTCACAGGAGGCCAGCCCAAGGGTGAGGGCAATGACCAGCCAAAATAGTTTTTGCATTGTGCCAAAAATACTAATTTGACCGGGATTTCAACATGGTGCAGGATGGCAGACACCCTTCTGAACTTTTATAATTTTTTAGCCGGGGCATGGACTGCATAGAAAGGACCTCAGACTGCCGGTGTTTTTTTAGTTTCGTGCCATGCTGGAGGCCATACTATCCGGAATAACCCTGGGCTTCGTACTGGCCCTTCTGGTAGGCCCTGTCTTTTTTCTGCTGATCGATACCAGCATCAAGAAGGGATTCAGGAAAGCCGTTTTTCTGGCGGCCGGGGTGATGTTGAGCGATGCCTTCTACATCCTGATCACCTATTTCAGCAGCACCACGCTTGGGTTCATGCAGACCTACCAGACGGAGATCGGTTATGCCGGGGGACTCTTGCTCGTGCTCTTCGGAATCGTGACGATTTTTAAGAAACCTCATATCCGGGCTGCCGATATTGACCTTCCCGACGATTCCAGAACCGTGCTGGTGGACGTGCTGAAGGGATTCATGCTGAACCTGCTGAACCCTTTTGTGCTGATTTTCTGGCTGGGTGTTTCCGGTACGGTTACGTCCGGTCATAAATTTTCGTATACGCATACCGTTATTTTCTTTTCCTTTGTGCTGCTCACCGTGCTGGGTACGGATATTCTGAAAGCCTGGCTGGCCGCCAGACTGAATGCCTTTCTGAAGCCTTCGCTGCTGTTGTGGGTGAACAGGGTCAGTGGGGCCGGATTACTCCTGTTCGGACTCCGTATGATCTGGAAAATGGCCTGACAGAGGCCTTTTCCGGTGTAAGATTTTCATTTTTTTATTAAAAAATCCGGCATCCTGGTATTCTATAAGTTCCTGTTATTCATAAGTTTTGATATTTTTCAGTTGGTTGATAAGCCGGGGGGGCGCGCGAACAGGCCCGCTTTTCAGTGTAAGACTTGACTTGTTTTGATACATTCCGTATGTTTACGTATGATCGTGAAGAAGGCGGAAAAACCCCTGGTTTTTTACCCTTGAAATCGGTCGGTTTACCCTCTGACGGAACCATCTTGCCGAATAAGGCCGAAGGGCCTTGAGTAAAAGCATTACCTTGATGTTGTTCCAGCGAAGAAGAAAAATGAAAGAAGCCCTGTTAAAGGATATTCAACCGGAGGTAAGGAAGTTCCTCAGCAAGTACGCCGACCTGAAATCGTCGGCTACGCGGGTGCTGATCACAACCACGGCCTTCAATGTGGAAAACCTGGAAGAGCATTCGTCGCAGGCCATTATCAACCTGAAGAAAATAAACGACATCCGATTCGTCAATAAATTTCAGGAAGCCATCAACGAGCGTTTGCCCATCGGCGGTGTGTATGCCGGCTTTGTTGAAACACAGGAGCAACGAAAATACCGCCTGCTCAAGAAGTTTATGCCCGGATTGGCGCATTTGTATTTTGTTTTTGATTTCATTTTTAAAAGGGTATTTCCGAAGCTGCCCTTCTTCAAAAAACTGTATTTCTTCGTAACCAACGGACGGAACCGCGTGATGTCAAAAGCGGAAGCACTCGGCCGCCTGGCCTCCTGTGGTTTTAAAATCATCGAGGTGAAGGAAATCGGGAATTACACCTATTTCGTGGGAAAGAAGGAGCGTCAGCCCTATTTTGATCTCAGTCCTTCCTACGGTCCGCTCTTTACCATGAACAGGATCGGGAAAGACGGGAAGATGATCCAGGTGTATAAGTTTCGTACGATGTATCCCTATGCAGAATACCTGCAGGAGTACATCTATGAGCAGAACAAACTCGCTTCCGGCGGTAAATTTGCTGAAGATTTCAGGATTACCTCCTGGGGTAAATTCATGCGCAAATGCTGGCTGGACGAGTTGCCCATGGTGATGAATGTATTGAAGGGCGATATTAAGATTGTGGGCGTGCGGCCTTTGAGCAAACACTATTACAGTCTTTATACGAAGGAGCTCCAGGAAAAAAGAATTTATTCGAAGCCGGGATTACTGCCGCCTTTTTATGTGGATATGCCCTCTACCCTGGATGAAATCATCGAGTCGGAACTTAAATATCTGCGGGCCTATGAAAAGAGGCCGGTGCTGACCGATATCCGGTACTTTTTCTCCATCTGTACCAATATCATTTTCCGCAAAGTGCGCAGCAATTAAAATAGCAGTTCTTTTTTAATCTGGTTAAGAAAGAAAGCCGTCTTTACCTTTTACATTACCTCTTATTTTGTGCTGCGCCGGTAAACGGTATAATTCCCAATGGTCGTATCGGCTTCGTACTTGTTCAGGCTGACGTCAAGAAATTCCTGAAGGGGTTTGTTCTTTTTTTCAATGATGAAGGGGATGCGGCCGTTTTGAACCAGTTGTCCGAATGCATCGAAATGAAATACACCAAGCGGACGGGTAAAATAGAGCGCCACTTCCCGGCAGGGAAAAAGCGCCCGGTCGGCCAGGTGCAGATTGAGGGTGCTTTCCTTGTGGAAATCCGTTAGTATCCATTCACCCGTTTTCAGTTCAGGAAGTACATAAGCCGCCACTTGTCTGGCATGGGCATAGTCGGCTTTGGCTTTTTTCATCAGCCCGATATCACCCCAGCCCTTGTCGTTCGCGGCGGCCAGCAGGAAAAAGGGGGAAAGGGCCAGTGCAAATAAAACGGAGTTCCCGTTCAGGTAGGTTTCCTGCCGCAACAGCAGGGCCAGGCCAAAAATCGACAGGGCGATAAACTCAAGGTAATAATTCGGTCCTGACCCCGCCTTGAAGGAAGTCAGGGTGGCAATTACAAAATACCAGGCGATGCCAAAGCCCAGAAAAGTATGCAGAGTAGTGCGTTTGTCCTTAAAGAGCAGATAGGCCACCATGAATCCGGCAGCCAGAATGTAGGAGAATTTGAGGAAGAAATTTTTCAGGATGACTTCTGTAAACCAATTGACATTGATTCCGTTTTTAACGCCGTCGACTACATTCAATTTGAAATCAGGGATGGAGCCGGGTAAAATCCAAAGGGCAAGCAGCACACTGCAGGCCAGCAGGCCGACTGCGTACAATAGCCATTGCCGGGTGGATTTTTCAATGAACAGATAATGGATAAAGCAATACGCCGCAAGAAACACACCGGTTTGCTTGGTGGCGATGGCGAGGGCGGTTATGGCCCCGGCGAGAAAGGCGCCGGGCAGCCATTTCATGATCCGGCCCTCCGGAAAAGTATAGGATTTGATCAGCAGGCTGATGGTGGCGAGGAAAAAGAAAAGGTAAAGATTGTCAACACGGCCGTAAATAATACCGGGTATGGAAAGAAAGTATATCAGTGCCATGGACCAGGCCGTGAGTGTTGGCAGGGATAGAAACCGGATAAGGGTACGGGCAATCAGCACCACCGAAAGGCAATCGATCAACAGGCAGAAAAAGCGGCTGGTGATCAGCACAGCGTGTACGTCATGGCTGTTGCCTGATAGCTGCACCAGCGATTTCACAAGATAAAAGTGTAGCGGCATGTACTGGATGATGGGAAAGGGAGGCATTTCCGGATGGGTGTAAAGGAAACTGCCTTCCAGCATCCTGATGATGCCATACATAACGTTGATGGATACCCCCCCGGTTTCCGGAAGATAAGAGCCTGCCAGCAGGATGCGCAAAACCAGCAAACAGGCCGCCATTACCCCTATCAGAGCAAAGAGCAGATGCCCGGGCCGGATAATCCTGAAAACCCCTTTCATGGTTTTTGCCAGATTCCTATGAGTGATTTGCCGGTACTGAAAAGGATGAGCGGGTCGACGGCTTTTGATACCGGAACGATCAGGTTGTCCCAGAATTTAACTTCCTGTGCCGTCGGGTACTCTTTTTTCAGAAATAACTTGTTGGTCAGCGAAGCCAGCAATCCCAGGCTGTCGAGGTAAAAGAGCTCTTTGCTCTTCAACGATGCGGGAACAGCCTGCCGGAGTAATTTTTTGTTATACCGGCGGTAGTGACCAATGGCTTTATCAAAGGGGCTGAACAACCATTGGTGTGCAGGCACCAGAATGATCAGGTGTCCGCCTGCTTTAAGCAGTCCGGCGGCCCGGCGAAGTTCAGCCCTGTCGTCCTCGATGTGTTCGATGACATCGATGTACACGATCGTGTCGAACAGGGAAGGGAGGGTATAGTCCTCCGTGGTTCCGGTCTTTACACTGATTTTCGGGGGCAGTTCTCCGGTACTTATTTTTTCACTGATTTTTTCCGAAAGGGAAGCATCGGGTTCGAGGCAGACCCAGGTATCCACCTGTTCATTCAGGAGGTGCAGCGTGGTTTCTCCGATACCGGCTCCGGCTTCCAGCACATGGCCGTGTATGTAGGAGCTCAGGCGTTTCCGGTAATATGTCTTCCAGTTCCTGGCATGCCGGAACAACTCCAACTCGTTGCCGATATAATGGGCCGCCGTGTTCATTTGTTTCCGGAAATAAAATTCTGATATTCAAGAGCGGGAATAAAATGTCGTTGCGTACGGTACGATAATACATTGAAGAGGAGGAGCAGTGAGATCAGAAAGGCCTGGAAGATGATGATCAGAAAACTGAGCACGACAAAGGAAGCCCAGCCCGGTATGGCGAAAGGAGTGAAAAAACGGATGGCCGTTACCGTGAGTATTCCGATCAGGGCGATGCAGATCAGGAAAAAGGTAGACACCAGAATCCTGACGGCCAGGATGTCGGTGTATACCGCAATGGCGCTGAGTCCGTGGATGACCAGCGTAAAGAAATTCATTTTTGAATGTCCGTGATACCGGGTGCCCCTGTCCAGCGGAAGGGCGCCGTAGGGCAGGCGGGAGCGTATGATGCCGCCTGAGAAATGGTTCCAGATGTCGGAAACATACACGAGGTTATTGACCTTCCCGAAGGGAATGGCGCAGAAATTCCCGAAGCTGATCCTTTGCCCGGTAAGGATACGGTAAATGCTTTTATACAGGAAGTAGAAAAAACGGAACCAGAATCCTTCGTAGCGCCGTTTTCGGGTGCCAAAAATAATTTTACCGTTTTCATTCGCGGCTTTTGCCAGCAACGCAGGAATGTCTGAAGCTTTATCTTCCCCGTCACCATCCATCACCACCACATAATCGGCATTGGCATGGTCATTCAGAAAACAAAGTCCGATAGCAATGGCACGCTGGTGTCCTACGTTCCTGTTCAGCCGGATAATCCTCAGGTCGCCGGCAGCAGAATCAAAGCGGTCTTCTTCCCGGTCGGTGGAGCAATCGTCCACCACCACATACTGCACTTCATGATCAGGATAAGACTGAAAACATTTTCTGATATCCCTGATCAGGCAGGCACAGGATTCCCAGTCGTTGAAAACAGGAATGAGAATATTGATCTTCATTGGAGCGAGGTAGACCCGTATTAAACGTTGAATGTTCCTTCCGGGTTCGGTTTTTTAACAAATCCGAAGGCTTTCACCAATGCCGCGATGGCCAGTATGAGGAAGGGAGATAAAAAAAGGTCTTCGATGTAATGGGAGAGTCCCGTGCTGAGCCGGTAATCCACCCCGAAATCTCCCAGTTTGAGCAGGATAAAACAAATGATCATGTAGAGGAAATACAGGATGAACATCAGCTTACCGATAAACACCGACCTTGAATAAACCAGGAGCAATACGCCGGCGATGACCAGGTAAAGGAAACTGAAGAGGACCGAAGACTGCAGTTTTGCGGGCAGTTTAACGCCGAGGGTACCCTTCATCTCCGATTTTTCAAATTTTGCAACCTCCGGCTTCGGATAGCGGTTAATGAACATGAAGGTTCCTTGTTCAAAAATCAGAAGTTTCTTTTCTCTTTTGAAACCAAAAAAAATCAAAGCGGCAGTGGCCATGATCAGCACCGCGATGCGCCAGGGGTCGGATAATTCTGCTAGGCGCTTAAGCATTTGTTTTCTCCGTATTGACCAGCAGGTTCAAATGGCTGTAGCGGTTGGTCCAGATAATCCAGAACAAAAAAATAAATGCATACACGATGATGGTAAAGGTGTAATGATGATTGAAGTCCAGGTATTCGGGCGCTTTAAACTGAATCAACGCCAGGGCCACCGTTCTTCCTACATTGATCAGGTGAATGAGTGCCGAGCCTGCAAGAATAAACCACCATTTGTTTTTCCAGTCGCCTGGAAAGCAAATGATGAATCCGGCAAAAAGTACAAAGAGTTCGAGCCCGTTGCAGGGATTGCCCACGCCCACCATCTCTTCCTGCCGGATGCAAACAATGGTTTGACGGTCACCGGGCTGGGTGCTTCCCTCAAAGCCCGCAAGTTTTAAAAGGTAACCCGCATCCGTAGCCACCCGGTAATTGAGGTAAGTATCGAGTTTTCCATGGGGAGCTATAAAGTAGTCGTAGGAAATGAACCAAAAGATGTATAGAAAAACAGCCTTGACGATAAACAGCACAATGGCTTTTTGACGGGGATCCTTGTTTAAGGCATTAAACATCGGGCTAATTTAATAAGCTTGGGGATACTCCAAAAAAAAAGGTCAGCAAAATGCTAACCTTTCATTTCTTATGACAGGAAAAAATTATTTCTCTTTCTTCTTGTCATAAATCTTTTTGATGCCGTAGCCGGCCCCGGCGGCAAGTAATGCGCTTAATCCGCCATCGATGGGCACATTCGGATTGCTCTTTTGTGCAAACATAGGCAGGGCAAACATTACCATGAACACGAGGATCGGGAGGGCTTTATAAAATGTCTTTTTCATGACTTCTGGTTTAATCAAGTGGTTATACTGCAATTATACGGTTTTTTAACCGGCCTGTCAAGATGTAATCTTTCAGGATCCGGAATGTCGGCATAATTTCTGGTTGATTGTCAGTGTTTTGAATATAAAAGAAAAAGGGGGAGGGGTACTCCCCCTTTTCTGATATTATTCAACAATCATCCTGATTTGCTCGATGGTACCGTTCATTTCGATCACCACAAAGTAAACACCGGCAGCCATTTCGCCTGCATTCACCTCACGCTGATTGACTCCGGCAGCAGCCGTTCCTGCCTCATTCATCAACACGCGACCAGTCACATCCACAACCTTCAGATTGAAGTCAGCACCTTCGGTACCGTTGAATACGATGGTAGCACGATCCGATACAGGATTCGGGAAGAGGTTCAGACCGGTTACAGATCCTTGCTCTCCTACACGAACACAGTGCGAAACGCTGATTGAAATTCCATTGAGGATACGGTTGGCACTGGTTCCGCAGGCATTGGAAGCATTTACAGAAACGCTCAGACCGCTGGCAGGGTTAGTACCCCAGGTAACCAGGATGTCTTTGGTACCTTGTCCGGAAGTAATGGTAGAACCGCCGGGAACCGTCCACAGGTAAGAACTAGCGCCTGAAACTGTACCTACACCATACGTTACGCCGCTTTGTCCGGGGCAGATGGTAAGGTCACCGGTAATCACACCGGGTTGTGCAGGTGCACCGGTAACGGCAAGGCTGCGGGCTGCACCGGTACCACAGGCATTGGTACCTGCCACAGTGATATTACCACCGGCATAAGCACCGTCAAAATCAACAGTGAGGATATCGGTTCCTTGTCCGTTTACGATCGTAACGCCGGCAGGTACCGTCCAGAAATAACCGGTAGCACCTACCACATTGGCTGCAGTATAGCTAACACCCGTTCCACCGCAAACACCGGTGGAAGGTCCGCTGATGGACGCCGGGGCAACAGGAGTATTCAAACCAACGGCACGTGTACGGGCAGGTCCTGTTCCGCAGGCATTGGCTGCGCTGCAGGAAACGGTTCCACCGAGATACGAGAAGTCAACGGATACGGTAATGACATTGGTTCCTGCACCGGCCGTGATGGTCATACCAACAGGCAGTGACCAAACGTAGTTGCTGGCACGGGCTACGCCCAATACGGAATATACACCGTTGTCGCCGGGACAGAGTTTAACCGGTCCTGAGATAGAGGAAGGACGTACAGGAACGGTGTAATTGATGTCGACAGGAAGTGAACTTCCGGTACCTGCACCGCAGGCATTGGAAGGCACTACGCTGATGTTTCCAATGATTCCGTTGCTGACAGCAGAAGGAGGCCATGAAACAAAGATGGAATTGGTACCCTGTCCGGATACGATGACCATGCCGCTGGGTACGGTCCAGTTGTAAGCACTGGCATCAAACACAGGAGCGATAGAGAAGGTTCCTGAACCGGTAACCACCGCCATGCATTGTACGGCAGGACCACTGATCGGACCGGCAACGAGTACATTCTCGTCGGTTTGACCGTTACAGTCATCATCTATACCGTTACAGATTTCAATACCTGCAGGATTGGCTGTGGCTACAGCATCGTTGCAATCCTGGTTATTGGTGACATAACCAACAGGCATCGGGCAAAGTTGGGTCGTGTTGTTCGGATCACCATAACCGTCACCGTCCAGGTCGGCATAGAAGGTTTCAGATGGAGTTACAACTACATCAAAACTGCATACAACGGCGGGGTTCACGCCATCGTTGGCCGTGTAGGTAACCGTAGTGGTGCCGATCGGGAAGAAATCGCCGGGGTTGTGGCTGCTGGTGAATGACAAAGGAGCAAGGCAGTTGTCAGGATCTGCAGCAGTAGGAGCGGTCCAGCTTACGTTGGCGCCGCACAAGCCTGTAGTGGCAGGTGTGGAGGACGTAGAAGGACAATTGCTGATCACCGGTGCATCATTGCTGATCTCAGTCAGCAGGATACCCCATGAACCGTTGGTGCCGCTCGAATATCCGTCAACCAGCAGGTAATAGGTGGCACCGGGTGTCAGACAAACCGGCATGATGTAAGAATGATACGGCGAACCGGAAGAGTCATCGTTGGCGGCAATTAAAGTAGCGCCGCCACTCAGCAGGGCATTGCAGTTGGGGGCACTGTACAGGGCAAACTGGCTGTCCCAAAGAGAGAAGGCGGGGTTCAGACGTATGCTCATTTTTCCGGAAGCAGGAGCCGTTACCGCAAACCATACGGAGTTAACAGTGCCGGAAGTACACCATCCGTTTTGTGTATTACATCCGGTTACCGGAGGAACCACTTCACCCACCTGACCGGTGGAGCCGATGTTGGTGTAAGGGCCGCTAGCACCCATGCTGGTAAGCGGAATCGCGTTGCAAACATCGTCGCCGTTAACGGCAATCACTACAGTAAGGATGTTGGAGTAGGTGGTGCAGGTGGCGGAAGTAGCTTGCAGACGTACATAGAATGTACCGCCTCCGCTGGACTGAAGGGATACGTTATCCAGGGTGGCACCCGGTACGTTGGTATAAGGTCCGCCGATCGCTGTTGCGGTCTGCCACTGCAGGTTACCGATGTAAGAGCCGGTAGAATAAATCAACGGAGAGTAGGTTACACCGCTGCCAGGGCCGCTGATGATGCCGGCGTCGGCTGAACCATCAAAGGCTACCAGGACACTGCTGGAGGTGCTGGAAAGACCGGAGTTGGAACAGGTTACCACGCAATGATAATAGGTGTTTGAAGTGGGAGCTGCAGCATAGGTGGCCTGATCAGCACCGGAAATAGGAACCCAGTTGATGTCATCGGAAGATTCTTCCCACTGGAATGTAAATCCGGTTTCAGCAGCTAAGCCGGTCTGACTCAGGTTGGCAACGCCACCCGGGCAGATATATGCGGCGCTTGAAACGGCGGTAGTAGTATTCGGTGTGCCACTGCAGGGCGGAGGACTGATCAGTTCAACATCATAATCTTCCACTTCACCCCAGGTCGAGGTGGGGTTGATGCCGCAGGCCTGTGCTGCGGTAAAGGTTGCATCCACACCGCCGCGGATACGCAGCCTGGTTAAACCGGCTACAGCGCCCGGAGGAACAGTGAAAACAAAGTTGGCAGTACCGCTACTTCCCGGATTCACCGTGGTAGCACTCAGGGCCTCGGAGGCGTCCAGTACACCATCCGCGTTAAAATCGATCCAGGCATTGGTAAACTGGTTCGGGTCGGATTGAACGGTAACGCTCAAAGTATAGGTGTTGCCGATCATCAGTCCGGTAGAAGCTACGCCCGGGTTAAAATAGGTGTAGTTACCAACAGTTCCCGGACAGCCTGTGCTCGGATTGGAAAGTGTATTCAATACTACGTTGGTGATTCCGTCGCCGGAACAGCTGGTTTGCTGGGCTACGCAATAACAGTTCAAGAGACTGCCCATGGCTACATACACCGGGGTGGAAACGCCCGGATTGGGATCGCCGGAACAGGTTACTACGCATTGATAATAGGTAGCTGCTGTTTGGGAAACAGTCTGGCTGGCAGAGTTGGTGCCGAAACTGGTCCAGGTAGAACCATCGGGAGAGGATTGCCAGTCATAGCTTACGCCAAGTCCGATGGTGGAGTTCTGAAGAGAGAGTCCGAAGGAGGTACCGCTGCAAACAGAAGCTGCTGAAGAAATGGTATTACCCGGGTTCGGCTGGCCGGAGCAGGGCGTTGTAGAATAGTTGATCTGGGTATTGTAAAAACGAGCCTGGGTGGTCCAACTGCTGTTGGTACCCGCGATCGCTGCACTGCTTGAGGTTCCCATGGCCTGGTTACCCGCAGAGGTATATTGCCACAGGAAGGAATTGGTCGTAAATGGAGAGGTCATGGCACCTGCGGGGAACCACTCGATATAGGCTTCGATCGCCCCACCGGCGTAGGTGAAACCGGAAGTGGGCCAAACCCAGTAACCGGTAGCGGTGGGCATATTCGCCGAGTTGATCGTGGCCGAGTAGGCGAGTGTAGCACCGGAGATCATGGTGTTCCAGGACGTACCGGAGGCCAGCGTGGTAGCTGAAGAGTTTTTCAGGTACACATTCAGGGTCCAGGCATTGGCACCGGAAGGGGCACCGTTGTTCGTCTTATTGTAACCCCAGCCGGTAATGCTTGCTCCGGCAGTAACCCCGGCCGTACTCAATTGAGCCGCGGTCAGGAGTTGGATGGACTTGGAATGGTGAAACGAACTGGTAGAGGCGGAACGGTAAATGGGTGTGCCATTTGTACCGGAGGCCGTCAGGGTACCTGTGCCGATGATTGCCGTCTGGGCCATGAGATTTGTTCCCGTCAGAACAAACATCAGCATGCCCAACATGGCTTTCCAGCAAATGCTCCTCCCTCTGAGAAGGGAAGTTTTTGTGTAGCTTTTGTTTTTCATGATGTTATATTTATTGTTAGATTTTATTTACACGGCAGCATGTACTGGGAACAGTACAGGGTACAATACAAAAAGCAGGTACATTAAATTTCATGGAAATTTTTAATCGTTCGAACTTAAGGTTAGGATCTGCTGGATTTTCCGGATTCACAGCAAAAACAAATATATGACTTCTTCTGACAAATGCAAGCATTTATCATTATTTTGTGAATTAAATTCAGGGTACTCGCGTTCAACATGCCTGCGCAATTATTTGATACTCACATCATCGAATTTAGGGCTTTTCAGGGATTTACTTTTCAACTGTTTGGTGAATCTGTTAAAATCATAGGTGAACAACGGAAGGGCTTTGTACGATCGTAAATATTTTTTTACATTTTCCTTGACTTGTATGTTTTTAATGTAATACCTTGCTGAGTTAAACTGCTTTCCGGAGCCCCTCTTCGTCAGCTGCCAGGCACTTCCATTCAGTTTAACAGAAATAAAAAATCAGTCTATGGCCATCGCCTGCCCCCCTTCCACCAAGTGGTTCCGAATTGTATTCTTCCTGCTGTTATGGACCATAACGGCCAGTGTATCCGTAAATGGACAGGATTCGCATTCTTATTGGTCGGAATGGAGCGCCGACCGCTACCGGACCGCACCGTCCCGCTATACCACGGCTGCCGCGTACAAAGCCTATCGGCTGGATCTGAACCGGATCAAAGCCGTCCTGTCCAATGCGCCGCGTGAATTCACGGTTCTGGCATCGGCGAGCCCGGTCGCCATGCATCTGCCCTTGCCGGATGGCCGGATGGCCGGATTCCGGATGGTGGAATCCTCTGTCATGGATCCGGCGCTGGCTGCGGCATACCCGGGTATCAAAACTTATTCGGGCCAGGGGGTAGACGACCCTTCCTCCATACTTAAAGTCAGCATCACGCCTTTCGGCCTGCATGCCATGATACTTTCTCCTTCAGGCAGTTTTTTTATTGATCCCTGGGAGCAGTTCAACACCGCTGATTATATCGTGTATGAAAAAGGCGATTTGCAGTCGTACCGGAGCTTCTCCTGCGAAACAGACACGCTGGCTTTGAATAAAGGAAGAACCTTCACACCCATCGCCGGCGGGCAGACCAACCGGTCTCACGGTACCCAGCTACGTAACTACAGGCTGGCACTGGCATGTACCGGCGAGTATGCCGCGGTTTTCGGGGGCACCAAAGCCGGAGCCCTGGCCGCCATGGTGGTTTCCATGAACCGCGTGAACGGCATTTATGAATCGGAAGTAGCGGTGCGGATGACCCTCATCCCCAACGATACCCTGATCATTTATACCAATGGTGCCACCGACCCCTATACCAACAGCAACGGGTCCACCATGCTGGGGCAAAACCAGACCAACATCGATGGCGTCATCGGATCGGCCAATTACGATGTGGGGCACGTTTTCAGCACCGGCGGCGGAGGAGTGGCGCAATTGAACGTGCCTTGTGTCAGCGGGTCCAAAGCCAGAGGCGTTACCGGCCTGGGCAGCCCGGTGGGGGATGCGTTCGACGTGGATTACGTGGCGCATGAAATGGGGCACCAGTTCGGGGCGCTGCATACCTTTAACAGCAGTACAGGCTCCTGCAGCGGCAACCGGTCGGCTTCGGCTGCCTTTGAGCCGGGGAGCGGCATTACCATCATGGCGTATGCCGGAATTTGCGGGACCGATAACCTCGATGCGCACAGCATCGCCTATTTTCATACCTATAGCTTTGATCAGATTGTTACGTTCATCACCACGGGTGCCGGCAACACCTGTCCGGTCAACACCGCGACCGGCAACAATCCGCCCACCGTCACGCCGGCGGGCCTGCTGTACAACATTCCTTTTCAGACCCCCTTCGTGCTCACCGCCACCGGGAGCGACCCCAACAACGATCCGCTTACCTATTCGTGGGAGGAGTTTGATCTGGGAACCGCCGGTGCCTGGAACAATCCCACAGGCAATGCCCCCATCTTTCGGCCTTTCTCACCGGTGAGCAGCGGTTCAAGAACCTTTCCGAAGCTTTCGGATATCCTGAACAATACCACCACCATCGGTGAAATTCTGCCCACGTATGCCAGAACGCTTAAATTCAGGGTAACGGTGAGGGATAACCGTGTGGGCGGAGGCGGCGTGATGCATATCGACGATACGGTGAAAGTGAACGTGATCAATACGACCACACCCTTCAGCGTGACCGCGCCGAATACCGCCCTCACCTGGTTTGCAGGGCAGAATGCCAACGTCAGCTGGAATGTTTCCTCCACCCATCTGGCTCCCATCAGTTGCGCTTCCGTGAACATTCTCCTCTCCACCGATGGTGGAAATACATTTCCGATTACCCTTCTGTCCGGCACGGCCAACGATGGTACCGAAAACATCGTCGTGCCGGTGGCCATTACCAACCAGGCCCGGGTGAAAGTGGAGGCGGCCGGCAATATATTTTTCGATATTTCCAACGCGAACTTTACGATTCAGTCGGGTTCCGCCGTGCTGACCAGCCTTTCCACCGATGTCATCAGCCCGACTGGATTGTGTGCAGGACAGGCCCTGAACGTGTCTTTTGCAGGCGATGGTCCTCCGAACAGCGGCAATACCTATACCGCCCAGCTTTCCAATGCCAGCGGCTCCTTTGCTGCTCCTGTAGCCATCGGATCCTTAAGCAGTACATCATCAACCGGCACCATCTCCTGTATCATTCCCGCCGGTACGGTGCAGGGTACCGGGTACCGGATCCGCGTCATGGCCTCCAACCCCGCCGTCACGGGTACCAATAACGGAGCAGATCTTTCCATTTTTGCTCCGCTGGGAAGTACCAATACGGTCAGCGGTTCCGCCACGGTTTGCCAGGGTCAGTCCGGACTTGTTTACAGCATCGCTCCGGTTTTGAATGCCACCTCCTATGCCTGGACCCTCCCTGCGGGATTTACCATCACCTCCGGGAGCGGGACCCCATCCATAACGGTTAGTATATCCGCAGGTGCTGGCGGTGGTATTATCAGCGTGGTTCCGTCCAATCCCTGTCAGACGGGTGCCGCTTCTTCCGGGTTCAGCGTCTCCGTCAACCCCTTGCCCGCAGCGGCAGGCCCGGTCAGCGGCAGTTCCGTGGTATGTGCGGGTCAATCCGGTGTGCAGTATTCGCTGGCGCCGGTGAGCAATGCTGTTTCTTATGCATGGACCCTGCCGGCAGGTGCCAGCGTGGTGGCGGGTGCCGGTACGAATGTTATCACGGTGGATTTCGGACCGTTTGCCGTCTCCGGAAACATCTCGGTTCAGGGGGTCAATGCCTGTGGCAGCGGAACGGCCTCCATTTTGTCCATCACGGTTGGCGTCACGCCGGTGGCACCTTTAATCAGCGCCGCAGGTTCCACCACGGTATGCAGCCCCAATACGGTTTCCCTGACTTTCACCCCTTCGCCCGGTCTGAATTACCAGTGGAGGAAAGACGGCGTTCCTATTCACGGCGCTACCGCGTCCAGCTACCAGGCGGCCTCCGCTGGTAATTACGACGTCGTGGCATCCATACAGGCGGTGGGTTCACAACTCTTTACCAACAATACCGCCGTTTCCATACCTGACAATTCCTGTACGGGGGGAAGCAGCAGCATTTCAGTCAGCGGGTATAATTTCCCGGTACGCTCTTCCGGAATCTACCTTCGCATGAATATTACGCATACCTATGTGGGCGATCTCGACATCTTTCTTGAAGCGCCTAACGGCCAACGCCTGGGTCTGAGCGATCAGACCGGAAACGGGAACAACGGGGGTGATAATTTTACCAATACGGTCTTTGCCGACTCCGGTACAGCGATTCTTCCGACCAGCGGCGCACCCTATACCGGTCTGTACAAACCCTGGAACGCCGTTTTTACAGTTTCGTCTTGTGCCATCAGCACCGGCCTTACTTCGTTTGCCGGATTCAACGGCGGGGCCATCCTGCCCAACGGCACCTGGAGTCTGCGTGCCTACGACCGTTTCACCACGGATGTCGGGAGCATCACCAGCTGGTCCTTGTTCATGCCATATTTCAGCAGTACCTGCACCGCGGTATCCAACACGGTTTCGGTGACGGTAAACGCGCCGCCACTGATCTCTTCCTTCAGTCCGGCCACCGGAACGGCCGGAACCCTGGTAACCATCAATGGGAGCGGCTTCAGCGGAGCGAATTCCCTTGCCTTCAATGGCGTGCCGGCCGCAGGCTTTACGGTGGTGAACGACGGCCAGATAACGGCTACGGTTCCCGCCGGTGCCACCACAGGACCCCTCAGTGTAAGTACGGCATGCGGCACTGCTGTATCGGCCGCTTCCTTCAACATTCCATCCTTCCTTACGCTGAATCTTACCGTGCTGGTTCAGGGCCTTTACAACGGAGGAGGCAACATGAGAGCGGTGATTTCTCCGACTCAAAGCGATTCGGTCACCGTGGAGCTGCACCAGGCCCTGGCGCCCTACGCCACGGTTTATTCTTCCACCGCTGCCATGAACCTCGCCGGACAAACCTCCTTGAATATCCCTTCTGGATTTAACGGAAACTCATATTACATCGTCGTGCGTCACCGCAATGCGCTGGAGACCTGGAGTAAATGGCCCGTGCTGTTCGGACCTGTGATCAATTATAACTTCAAGCAATAAGTGAAATAAAAAAAGGCGGATCCCGGATCCGCCTTTTTTTATGGCTTGCGTTTTGGTCAGTCTTCCTTCATGTTGTGGAAGACATTCTGCACATCGTCATCGTCTTCCAGCCTTTCGATCAGAGCATGCACTTCTTTCTGCTGCTCGGGACTCAGTTCGGCAGTACTGGTCGGTATTCTGTCGAGTTCGGCGCTGGCAATGGTTATGCCTTTCTCCTCGAGACCTTTCTGCATTTTACCGAAATCGGTAAAGGAGGTGGTTACGTAAATGCCATCCTCTTCTTCCACCACTTCCTCGGCACCAAAATCGATCAATTCCAGTTCAAGGTCATCCAGGCTATGCGGCCCCTTATCAATTTTAAAGATGCCTTTCCGGTCGAAAAGAAAATCCAGTGAGCCCGTTTTTCCCAGTGCGCCGTTGCCCCGGTTGAAGTGCATTCGGATGTTGGCCACGGTTCGGGTGTTGTTGTCGGTAGCGGCCTCGACGACGATCGCGACGCCGTGTGGTCCGTAACCTTCAAAGACCACTTCCTCCAGGTCCTTTTCGTCTTTGTTGGCGGCCCTGGCAATCGCGGCCTCGACACGGTCCTTGGGCATGTTGAAGCTTTTCGCATTCTGCAAAACCATTCTCAAACGGGGGTTTGCATCCGGGTTGGGTCCGGCGAGTTTCACCGCGATGGCGATCTCCTTCCCAATCCGGGTAAATGCTTTGGAGGCTTTGGCATTATTGGCAAACATCTTGTGCTTGCGTTTTTCAAAGGCGCGTCCCATAATGTATCAGCTGATTAAAGGTGTGTAGTCTGTGTACTGGTATTGAATTCCGGTGAATTGGTTTCTTGCCGCTCTTCATCATTCGATGCACGATCTTATTAAACGGGAAGGGCAGAAGACCTGTTTCATACATTGAACCTGAAATGCATCACATCGCCGTCCTGCACAATGTATTCTTTTCCTTCAATGCTGAGTTTTCCGGCTTCCTTACAGGCGATTTCGGATCCCAGCGTTACAAAATCTTGGTAATGGATCACCTCTGCACGGATAAATCCCTTTTCAAAGTCGGAGTGAATGACGCCGGCCGCCTGTGGTGCGGTCATCCCTTCGTGTATGGTCCAGGCGCGCACTTCTTTTTCACCGGCTGTGAAATAGGTTTCCAGTTTTAAAAGACGATAGGCCGCTTTGATCAGTTTACTGACACCGGACTCATGCAAACCTAAATCCGCCAGAAAGGCGCTACGGTCTTCGTAGCTTTCGAGTTGGGCGATGTCGGCTTCAATGGCTGCTGCAATCACCAGCACCTCCGCCGCTTCATCTTTTACCGACTCACGCACTGCATCCACATATTTATTTCCGCTGACCACGGATCCTTCGTCCACGTTGCAGATGTACATCACGGGTTTGGCAGTGAGCAGCCACAAGTCGGCGGCAAACTTCCAGTCGTCTTCCGTAAGTGGCGCCGAGCGTGCTGAGAGCCCTTTTTCGAGGTGCTGCCGGAGAACGGTGTATACTTCAAATGTTTTTTTTGCTTCCTTGTCGGCTCCGATCTTCGCTTGCTTCTCGATCTTTTGCATGCGCTTTTCCACCGTTTCCAGATCTTTCAGCTGCAGTTCATAGTCGATGGTTTCCTTGTCGCGCACCGGGTTCACATTTCCGTCAACGTGTACCACATTCGGGTCGTCGAAACAGCGTAAAACATGCAGGATGGCGTCGGTTTCCCGGATATTTCCAAGAAACTGATTACCAAGACCTTCACCTTTACTCGCGCCTTTTACCAGTCCGGCAATATCCACAATTTCAACCGTGGTAGGCAAAACCCTTTGCGGTTTCACCAGCTTTTCCAGCACGTTGAGCCGGTCGTCAGGAACGGTAATCACGCCCAGGTTGGGCTCGATGGTGCAAAAAGGAAAGTTGGCCGCTTGTGCCTTCGCATTCGATAAACAATTAAACAAGGTCGATTTACCGACATTCGGAAGACCTACAATACCGCATTTTAATCCCATATTCGCTTTCTGAAAGAGCCCGCAAAGTTAATGCATATTTGAACTGTTCAGCGGGATTCTTTTCTTGCTAAAATTGTAAGCGAAACGAAAGCGCAGCACACTATGGGAAAGGATAAGGCCATCCATTTGAGTTTCTGGGAGCGGCAAACCTATTTTGAAGATGTTGATCTTCTGATCATTGGGGCGGGTATGGTGGGCCTCAATGCCGCTTTGGCGGTACGAAGCCTGAAGCCACGATGGAAGATACTGGTGATTGACCGGGGTGAGTTCCTGCCCTATGGAGCCAGTACCCGAAATGCCGGCTTTGCCTGTTTCGGAAGTATTTCCGAATTGCTGGACGACCTGCGTACATCGGGCGAAGATGAGGTGTTCGCCCTGGTGCAGCGGCGATGGGAAGGACTGAAAAAGCTGAGGGCGCTATTGTCCGATGAGGTGCTGGAGTACGAGGGCCTGGGTGGATACGAAGTGTTTACAGGGAATGATCAGGACCTGTTCGAAGCCTGTGCAGGTCACCTGGAAGACTTCAATAAAAAAATGGAGCCCATTACCGGAATCCGGCAAACTTATGCAGTGGTGTCGGAGAAAAAAAATGAATTTGGTTTCAGGGGCGTGGAGCAACTTATTCTGAACCGGGGAGAAGGGCAGTTGCATACGGGAAAGATGATGCAAGCCCTCCTGGCCTGCACTCGTGAACGAGCGGTGGAGGTATTGAACGGCATTGAGGTAAAAGGCTGGCACAGCGGCCAGGGTTCCGTCCTGCTGGAAACATCCAATGGCTTTTCATTCCGTGCTCAAAAGGTGCTGGTCACCACCAATGCCTTTGCCAGGCAATTGTTGCCGGAGTTGAATGTGGTACCCGGGCGTGCCCAGGTGCTGATCACCGCGCCGGTAAAAAACCTGAAAATCAGGGGCAGCTTTCATTACGACAAAGGGTATTATTACTTCCGCAACGTAGGCGACCGCGTGTTGTTCGGTGGCGGCAGAAACCTGGATTTTGAAGGAGAAAAAACCTGGGAATTCGGCCTGACCGACCGTATTCAGACTCGCCTGGAAGAGTTGTTGCGGGAGATCATTCTGCCCGACGAGGCCTATACCATAGAGCAACGATGGAGCGGGATCATGGGACTCGGCGACCGTAAATCGGCCATTATCCGGAAAGCTGAAGATCGGATATACTGTGCCGTTAGGATGGGGGGCATGGGGGTGGCCATTGGCAGCCTGGTAGGGGAAGATGCCGCCCGCATGCTGGTGGAAGACTGAAGCAGCGGGCAGGGACTTCGCCTTTTCAACTTTCGAAATAGCGGATGTTGTGTTCTTTCAGGAAATTTTTAATGATGCCGCCGTGTACGCATTGGCCGACATGCAGAAAAGGCGTGTTGGTCACTCTTTTTGATCCGGCCCCGATGGGGATTTCAAAATTTTCGAGGTCAAAACCCAGGTGAAGATGCCGTGTTGAACTCTGCATGCCATACACGAAACCTTCGGGATCGAAGAGCGGGCCGCCGCTTTGCCCGCGCAGGCCGGGAGAACTCATTTCAATGCCGGAAATCTGCCCCTGCTGGGCAATGAGCCGGGTGATGATGCCTTCTATGGGAAAGGACGGCGTCCGTGGATTCCCTTCACGGGTCCACTCAATATCGTCCTTCTGGTAATTGTAGCTGTAATTACTGAATTCAGGAAAGGGGAAACCGGAACGGCAGAGCATCCGGCCGGGCTTGGCCATGCTGTCATCGGCCAGGAAGCGTGCATACCCCTGGTAATAAATCTGTGTAAAACCCTTGAACCGGATGATGGCAAGGTCGACATGCGGATGCACATGGCAGTCGAAGCCGCTGATTTTGTCGAAACAGGAGACGAAGGAATGCTTGGCCTGGATGACGGAGTCGTGGTGGAAATTGTATTGAAGTTCCAGTTCCTTGAGGTTGGCTTCGTAGTGTTCGTCCTTTTTAAGTCTGAAACGGGCCTGTGAAAACAGAAGATACTGCTGGTTGATCTTTTCTGAGTGCAGCAGGTGTTCGGCAACGTGCCGGCAGGTCACGGCTATTCCTTCGTTATTTACAAAAAAGAGAGTGGATGCGCCGGGCCATACTTTGTTGGAGCCGTAGCTGCGCATGATGGTATGAATCGGCCTGGTAAAACGGTTGATTTCTTCGATGGCTTTTACAAACATAAATTTGTTTCTACGGCGGAATCACTTTTCTTTGAGGTAAAATTAAACATCCTTCATCATGAAAATCGCTTTGAAGTACGGATTAATCTACAGCGCTATTAACATTATCTGGTCGCTCTTGATGTATGTGACCGACCTGAACCGTTCCGACAGCAGCTGGGTTTTTAACCTGCTGGCACTCTCCATCCCGGTGGTGTGCATCATCCTGGCGGTGAAGGAGTACAAAGCAACAGTGGGGGGTGGATTCATGAAGTTTTCGGAGGTTTTTAAGCACGGGCTGGTGATCTTCCTGGTAGGGGGTATCATTGCCGCGGCCTACAGCATCCTCTATGTGAAGGTGATCGATCCGGATTTCATGGACTATGTGATGGAGAAGCAGGTGGCCGGGATGCAGGAAATGGGAATGCCGGAAGATCAGATTGAAGAGGCCATTAACAGAAGCGCCAAATTCCAAACGCCGTTCTGGATGTTTACCTGGGCCTTGCTGGGTACTTTGTTTGTTGGAGCGGTGATTTCCCTGATCATGGCGGCCGTACTCAAGAAACCGGATCCCGGGGAGATAGCCTGATCCGTCACCACTCAGGATAGCCAGGTTTAACAGCGGTTTCCTGCGTCCCGGGAAAGATTCCGGACAAGAACCGCTTACAGTCCTTCAATCGTTCTGCGGATGATGGCGCTGCATTCCATCAGCTGATCTTCCGTAATGACGAGCGGTGGGGCAAAGCGGATGATGTCGCCATGTGTGGGTTTGGCGAGCAATCCGTTGTCTTTTAATTTCAGACATACGTCCCAGGCGTCAATGCCGTCTTTTTCCTTGATGACGATGGCGTTCAGCAGGCCTTTTCCGCGAATGGCCGTGATGCGGTCCGATTTTATGTTACCGAGTTCCGCTCTCAGTAAGGTACCCATGCGGGCCGAATGCTCAGCGAGGTTTTCGTCGATAACGACCTGCATAGCCGCCATGGCCACCTTGCAGGCAAGCGGGTTGCCGCCGTAGGTGGAGCCATGCTCTCCCGGTTTGATGGTGAGCATGATTTCATCGTCCGCCAGGACGGCAGAAACCGGAAGCAATCCGCCGGAAAGCGCTTTTCCCAGGATCAGAATGTCCGGACGTACTGCTTCGTGGTCGCAGGCCAGCATTTTGCCGGTCCGGGCAATACCGGTCTGTACCTCATCCGCAATGAACAAAACCCGCTTTGATTTGCAAAGAGCAGCTGCTTTTTTGAGGTAGCCCTCATCGGGTACGATCACCCCGGCTTCCCCTTGAATAGGTTCCACCATGAAAGCCGCCAAATCCGGGTCCTCCAGCGCCTTTTCAAGCGCCACTAAATCATTGTAGGGTATTCGCTCAAAGCCGGGCATATAGGGTCCAAAACCCTCATAGCTGCTCGGGTCTGTGGAAGATGAAATAGCCGAAAGCGTACGCCCCCAGAAATTGCCTTCCGCAAACAGAATTTTGGCTTTGTTTTTCGCTGTGCCTTTCACAGCATAGGCCCAGCGTCGTGCCAGTTTAATGGCGGTTTCTCCTCCTTCAACACCGGTATTCATCGGTAACAATTTATCGTAACCGAAAAGTTGGGTCATGAAGGCTTCGTACTCCCCGAGTACGTCGTTGTGAAAGGCTCTGGAAGTGAGGGTAAGCCTGGAGGCCTGGTCCATCATGGCCTGGACAATTCTGGGGTGGCAATGGCCTTGGTTTACAGCAGAATAAGCTGCAAGAAAATCATAATAGCGCTGTCCCTCCACATCCCATAGATAAACACCTTCGCCCCTGCTGATGACCACCGGAATCGGATGGTAGTTGTGCGCTCCGTATTTTTCTTCAAGTTCGATGGCTTGCTGACTGCTGATCAAGGGCTGTTCAAATCGCATGGGTTGAGATGAGGTACAAAGGTAAGGATTGAGGGCACCGGCTTCAAGTTCTCGGCTTAAAATCTGCCGTATCAGCGGATAAGGCTCACGGTACCTGACTTTTCGAGGATGTCTTTTTTATCGAAGCCACTGAAACGGACCCGGAACAAGTATACGCCCTGCGGGCAGTC
>JAEUTF010000160.1 GCA_016788185.1 Bacteroidia bacterium
GACATTGACCGTATGGGTATTGCAGATATATACGATATCCGCTGCTCCCGGGACCGTTGCTGCCGCTGCCCCCCCGCAGGTGCCTGTTGACCAGGTTGACGATTGATTCCAGTTTCCCGACTGCCTTGAATAATAGCTTGCAGGATACACACTTTGCATTCCGGAAAGGAATAAAATAGTTAATGCCGAAAGAATTAACTTGCTTTTCATGATGGTGATTGTTTCTCGTGCCTGCAAATTAGGTTTACCAGGGTCCTTACCTCCTTTCAAATTGGCGAAAGGAAGATCATGGTAGGCGAAAGAAGGTCAAAAGGCCTGTAAAATCAGGTGCAAAAACTGTCCGGAACCAGGTAACTGCTAATCGTTACCTGTCAAAATCCACATTTCAGGCTGTAGGATGTATACGGGTTCAGGAACCGGATGATATACGCTTCACCCGTTTTGAGCTGAGTTGGCAGGGTGAAGGGAGATCCGGAAACCAAGGGTTCCGAAAACAGCAATCTGCCGTCGGAATGATAGATGAACAATGTTCCCGGCTCCGCATCCGGAAATTTCAGCAGGTGCAGCTGACTCACCGGATCCTTCCAGACAAAAAAATCAATTCCGGCTTCGGCAGGTGAATAATTAAAAACCTCTGACCAATGCACTTCACCGTTCAGGTCCGTTTCGGCGATACGGTAATAACCCTTTTTTGAAGCTGCATGATAATCGTAAATCAGGTAGGCGTTCAATGAACCTGTATTCCCGCTTGCCGGGGTCGATGTAAGCGCTTCAAAATTGATCCCATCCAAAGATTTGCAGACAGTGAAAAAATCGCAATCCTTTTCTGACAAGGTGGTCCATCTGATGGCAACGTGCGCTCCGTCCTTTTCTGCCTGCATCGACACCCATTCAAGCGGCAAGGGCGCGTTCATGCTGGCGAGGGCCCAATGAGTCTGGCCTCCGGCCGAAGGAACGCTGACGGTATAAGCGGATGCAGCCTGTCCCGGAAGGGCGGCCAGCCAGCGATTGGTGGATGTGTTGTAGGCATGCGCCCGCATGAGCGCCGGTGAATTATAAGGCAGGCCCGGCAATTCGATACCGGCATAATTAAAGCTCAGGTTCAAGACTGGTGCACTGCCTGTCTGCGCCATTCGCCAGAAGCGGTCAACGGTGGCAGAACGGTTGTCGGGGGTCAAACCGATGTGGCTGGCCAGGTTGTTCACCCCGACCGGCCAGGGGAGATTGGAAGGAGGTGTCCGGTAGGTGGAGAACGAAACCGTTCCGGCCGACCCTCCTGTAAGCTGGTAGGTCAAGGGGATATACTCCGCTGCCGAATACCCCCAGGGGATCAGATAAGTACCGGCCACGGCATTGATCGTCCAGACGATTCTGGCCGAATGATCCATCGCTTCACTGCGTATATACCCCCCGTTACGAACCAGGGCGGAGGGAGATGGATTTTCAATCATGACCCATCGTCCTCCGCTGGCCGGGTTACCGCCGGCATCTGCCAGGTTGAACTCACCGGCCGTCATGATCAGTTTTGTTCGTATGTATACCGCGTTGGTAAATCCGGGCAGATAGGTCGGACTCACCCAGGTTCCCGCTGCTCCGGTGTGGTTGATCTCCAGGATTCCGTATTTGTGCTGAGGCAGATTGGCCATGCCTACATTGATCCCGGTCACCCGCGCGTAAGTAGTTGTATTGTATTCCACGGTACTGCCGGCGCCAAGGAAATAATTCATTCCACCCCGGCTGCTGATGGCGGCATTCGCCGTTCCGTCATACAAGCCCTGTGTTCGCGAAATGCGAAGCCTGGCATTGTCCTGTAAGGTCAATCCGCAATGGGCATGCACCGTATCGGAAACCAGCTGGTGAAGGCCCATGGATAGTACCGCGCCGGCTTCAATGGTCAGCATATCCAGCTGAGTAGCAGCATGAGAACTGAGCTGAAAAGGCCCGGAAGTCACATTTACGGTACAGCCGCTTTTTATGCTTTGCTTGCACTGCTGAATCGTATGCGCCAGGTTTCGGAAATACGTGACCGTACCCGGATATTCAAAAATAATTCTCGCAAAACTGGAAGAGGTGCCGTATCCTGCACGTTCCATGGTGGCGGAATTGGAGATGGTATAGGAAGGGCCGTTGATATAAATTCTTTGTTCAGCCGGAGAATCGTAGTT
>JAEUTF010000280.1 GCA_016788185.1 Bacteroidia bacterium
GCTGAATGTAAATCCCGGCATCTACAATTTATTGGATTTCGTGAACGGCGCCGATACCCTCATCGCCTCCGGGGGCATTCCCGCGGGTAAAGTGGAACAGATCCGTCTGATTCTTGGTAGCAACAATTCGATCATGGTGGATAGTGTGATTCATCCGCTGTCAACGCCCAGTGCACAGCAAAGTGGGTTGAAGATTCAGGTGCACAAAAATTTTGCCGATGGGGTATCCTATATACTCCTTCTTGACTTCGACGCGAACCAGTCGGTGGTGGAGCAGGGAAATGGTCAGTATTCGCTGAAGCCGGTAATCCGCCTTCTCGATGCTGCGGCCATGAATGGATCCATTGCGGGCACGGTCAGTCCGGCAAGCACCATCTGTTCCATCACCGCCGACAACGGCAGCACCACCCTCTATTCCACCTACTCCGACAGTACCGGCGGATTCCTGATACCAGGTGTTCCGGCTGGAAGCTATGACCTCTACATCAATCCTCCGGCGCCCGCTCCTCCGGACACCGTATTCAATGTATCGGTGATCAACGGGCAGATCACCAACGTGGGCATTATTCAGCTTTGAAGCCATCTGCCCCGCATCCTGCGATTCATGCATCCGGCCATAGCGGGAGAATACGGGTGGTGAAGCAGACCGCGCAGACTGAAGTTTTTACTGTGTAACTTTTATAGCCGAGAGGATCTTTACGGTAGTCTACCTTTGTAGAGATGTCTTCCGTGAAATCGTCTTCAACCCACGGCCCGCCCGTACTGGGCTTGAAGGTAAATGCACCGCAGTTCCTGTTGCTGGTACTGGTGAATGCTTTTGTGGGCGGGATGGTAGGACTGGAGCGGAGCATATTACCTCAGATTGCTGAAGCCGAATTTCACATTGCCGCGCATTCCGCCATTTTATCATTCATCGTCGTCTTCGGACTGGTAAAAGCACTTTCAAATTATTTCACAGGTGTTTATGCGAAGCACATTGGCAAGAAGAACCTTCTGATTTTAGGATGGATCTTCGGCCTGCCGGTCCCTTTCATTTTGATGATGGCACAAGACTGGAACTGGATTGTAGCCGCCAATATTCTGCTGGGTGTCAACCAGGGACTCGCCTGGTCGGCTACCGTGATGATGAAAATTGACCTGGTAGGAGAAAAGAACCGTGGAATGGCCATGGGCCTGAATGAGTTTGCAGGATACCTCGCTGTGTCGGCGGCCGCATTTCTTACGGGATGGATAGCCGCATCCTACGGCCTGAGGCCGGTCCCCTTTTATCCCGGAATCGCTTTTGCACTGGCCGGACTCTTTCTCACGGTATTCTTTATAAAAGATACAAAGCACCATGTTCTTGCTGAAGCAAAAGACAGTATCGAAAAGCGGCTGTCCAACACGTTTATGGATACAACGTTCCGGCACAGGAACCTCAGCGCCGTTACCCAGGCCGGATTGGTAAATAATTTAAACGATGGCATGGTGTGGGGATTGTTGCCGGTCCTTCTGTCCGCTCAGCACTTCAGCCTCTCTGAAACCGGTATCGTGGCCGCCACCTATCCGGCGGTGTGGGGGATCGGCCAGTTGTTTACCGGGAAGATGGCCGACTTCTTTTGTAAGAAAAGTATGCTCTCCTGGGGTATGTTCCTCCAGGGCATGGCCTTGCTCTTCCTCGTTTTTGCCGACTCCTTACCCGCCTACCTCTTGCTCATGTCCTTGCTTGGCTGGGGTACCGCCATGGTCTATCCTTCCTTTCTGGCTACGGTGGCCGACAATACGCATCCCCTCGACCGGGCAAAAAGCATGGGTGTTTTCCGCCTGTGGAGGGACCTTGGCTACGCCCTCGGCGCCTTGCTGACAGGATTCATGGCCGATCTCTTCGGACCTGAAAGCGCCATCCTTGCCGTAGCGCTCCTGACCTTGCTTTCAGGCATCGTGGCCGAAAAACGAATGAGTTGCAAAACGGCGGCGCTCAAAATCACGCCCTGGTTTCTTTCTCTTTTTAAGGCCCCTTCCCGATCCTGAGAGGACGAATACCCACCCCATCCGGGATCGCCGGCGTATAATTTTATCCGGCGCAATACCAGCATCTTAAGGCCTTCCTCAGGCCGGAAATTTGCAAGCCTCGGTTTTATAATCGTAATATTGCGATATAATATTCACCCATGGGAGCCTCCAAAGCAGAAGAATTCACGGTAAGGGACAACCGCATTGCGGCCTATGCCAAAGCACTGGCCCATCCTGCACGGGTGGCCATCCTGCAATTGCTGATCAAAAGGCAGGCCTGCATCTGCGGGGATATCGTGGAGGAATTGCCCCTGTCGCAATCCACCGTCTCACAGCACCTGAAAGAACTGAAAGCCGCCGGACTCATCAAAGGCGATATCGATGGCGCCAGCATCTGCTATTGCATCGATGAAGCAGCCTTTGAAAAAGCCATCAGTGATCTGAACAGCCTGGCGGAAAACTTCCGTGCTTCAAAAGTGAAATGTTGTTAAAAAAATTTAATCTTAATAATCGTAATAATACGATATAAAAATCAAATCATGAAAACGAACGACCAGGTAAAGGAAATGGTAAGGCAGAAGTACAGTGAAATCGCCTTACAGGATAAAGATTCA
>JAEUTF010000281.1 GCA_016788185.1 Bacteroidia bacterium
GCTGAATGTAAATCCCGGCATCTACAATTTATTGGATTTCGTGAACGGCGCCGATACCCTCATCGCCTCCGGGGGCATTCCCGCGGGTAAAGTGGAACAGATCCGTCTGATTCTTGGTAGCAACA
Source organism: Bacteroidia bacterium (assembly GCA_016788185.1). GTDB lineage: Bacteria > Bacteroidota > Bacteroidia > AKYH767-A > OLB10 > JAJTFW01. The sequence goes on from JAEUTF010000281.1 coordinate 126, forward strand.
ATTCGATCATGGTGGACAGCGTGATCCATCCGCTGTCAACGCCCAGTGCGCAGCAAAGCGGGTTGAAGATTCAGGTTCACAAAAATTTTGCCGATGGAGTATCCTATATACTCCTTCTTGACTTCGACGCGAACCAGTCGGTGGTGGAGCAGGGAAATGGTCAGTATTCGCTGAAGCCGGTGATCCGTCTTCTCGATGCTGCGGCCATGAATGGATCCATTGCGGGTACCGTCAGTCCGGCAAGCACCATCTGTTCCATCACCGCCGATAACGGCAGCGCTACCCTCTATTCTACCTACTCCGACAGTACGGGCGGATTCCTGATACCGGGTGTTCCGGCAGGAAGCTATGACCTTTACATCCATCCTCCGGCTCCCGCTCCTCCGGACACCGTATTCAATGTATCGGTGATCAACGGGCAGACCACCAGCGTGGGCCTGATTCAGTTTTGAAGCCTGCGGCAGGATCCGGTGATCCATACAAGTGGCTTTATCAGGGAAATTCCTCTGAAGCACTGACCGTACAGGCTGAAATTTTTGCTGTGTAACTTTCATGGCAGAGATGATGTTTGCGGCGGTCTATCTTTGTGGGATCTTCCATGAAATCGTCACCGACCCAAAGGCTACCCGTGCTGGGCTTAAAGGCAAATGCCCCGCAGTTCCTGTTGCTGGTGCTGGTGAATGCTTTTGTGGGCGGGATGGTAGGACTGGAGCGGAGCATTTTACCTCAGATTGCTGAAGCCGAATTTCACATTGCCGCGCATTCCGCCATTTTATCATTCATCGTCGTCTTCGGACTGGTAAAAGCGCTTTCAAATTACTTCACTGGTCTTTATGCGAAGCACATTGGCAAAAAGAACCTCCTGATTATTGGATGGATCTTCGGCCTGCCAGTACCTTTCATTTTGATGATGGCACAAGACTGGAACTGGATCGTAGCCGCCAATATCCTGCTGGGGGTCAACCAGGGACTCGCCTGGTCGGCTACCGTGATGATGAAAATTGACCTGGTGGGGGAAAAGAACCGTGGAATGGCCATGGGCCTGAATGAATTTGCAGGATACCTCGCTGTGTCGGCGTCCGCATTTCTTACGGGATGGATAGCCGCATCCTACGGCCTGAGGCCGGTTCCCTTTTATCCCGGAATCGCCTTTGCGCTGGCCGGACTCTTTCTCACGGTATTCTTTATAAAAGATACAAAGCACCATGTTCTTGCTGAAGCAAAAGACAGTACCGAAAAGCGGCTGTCCAACACGTTTATGGATACAACGTTCCGGCACAGGAACCTCAGCGCCGTTACCCAGGCTGGATTGGTAAATAATTTAAACGATGGCATGGTGTGGGGATTGTTGCCGGTCCTTCTGTCCGCTCAGCACTTCAGCCTCTCTGAAACCGGCATCGTGGCCGCCACCTATCCGGCGGTGTGGGGTATCGGCCAGTTGTTTACCGGGAAGATGGCCGACTTCTTTTGTAAAAAAAGTATGCTCTCCTGGGGCATGTTTCTCCAGGGCTTGGCTTTGCTCTTCCTCGTTTTTGCCGACTCCTTACCCGCCTACCTCTTGCTCATGTCCTTGCTTGGCTGGGGTACCGCCATGGTTTATCCTTCCTTTCTGGCGACGGTGGCCGACAATACACATCCCCTCGACCGGGCAAAAAGCATGGGCGTTTTCCGCCTGTGGAGGGACCTGGGCTACGCCCTCGGCGCCTTGCTGACCGGATTCATGGCCGATCTCTTCGGACCTGAAAGCGCCATCCTTGCTGTAGCGCTCCTGACCTTGCTTTCTGGCATCGTGGCCGAAAAGCGAATGAGCTGCAAAACGGCTGCACTCAAAATCACCCCATGGTTTCTTTCTCTTTTTAAGGCCCCTGCACGATCCTGAGAGGACGACCACCCAGCCCCTTCGGATCGCCGTCGTAAAATTTTATCCGGCCCAATACCAGCTACTTAAGGCATTCCTGAGGACGGAAATTTGCAAGCCTCGGTTTTATAATCGTAATATTGCGATATAATATAGTCACATGGGAGCCTCCAAAGCAGAAGAATTCACGGTAAAGGACAACCGCATTGCGGCCTATGCCAAAGCGCTGGCCCATCCTGCACGGGTGGCCATCCTGCAATTGCTGATCAAAAGGCAGGCCTGCATCTGCGGGGATATCGTGGAGGAGTTGCCCCTCTCGCAATCCACCGTCTCACAGCACCTGAAAGAACTGAAAGCCGCCGGACTGATCAAAGGCGATATCGATGGCGCCAGCATCTGCTATTGCATCGATGAAGTAGCCTTTGAAAAGGCGATCAGCGATTTAAACAGCCTGGCGGAAAACTTCCGTGCTGCCAAAGTGAAATGTTGTTAAAAAAATTTAATCTTAATAATCGTAATAATACGATATAAAAATCAAATCATGAAAACGAACGACCAGGTAAAGGAAATGGTAAGGCAGAAGTACAGTGAAATCGCCTTACAGGATAAAGATTCA
>JAEUTF010000020.1 GCA_016788185.1 Bacteroidia bacterium
AACGAGCGAAGGTGATGCAGTGGCTGCCCCTGGTTGAAGTTGTTTTAAAGATGCTTCAGGACTTCTTCTTCCAGTTCATGCGCCAGCTTGAAGCCGGCCATTCTCCACAGCAAAGCACCATCCTTAAACAACATCAGCGTAGGTACACTCATGATATGGTAGGTGCGCGCCAGCACGCCCTGCTCGTCCACATCCAGCTTATAGATCAAGGCCTTTTCTCCCAGTCTTTTTTCCAGTTCATCCAGAATTTCATCCAGGTATTTACAAGGTTCACACCAGGTGGCATAGAAATCAACCAGGATCGGTTTGCCGGCAGGAAAGAGATTCAGAAAATTTTCTTCCGTTAGCTGAGCAGCGGGGTATTCCATGGCGCAAAGATACGAAGGCGCTTTCTAAACGGGTGGAGGGATGTTTTCCCCGCCCCGTGGTCTTTGCAGGGTAGGCTACACAGGTGCCGGAGTTGCCGGAGGCCGGCGGGGGTTTATTTTTTTCTTAAAATGGCCGGCAATTGCCGGATGCCGCCCAGGTAACGCCACATCCCTCCGAAAAACAATAGCAGCAGGATAAAACTGATGGCCCCCCATACATAGGCATCCAGCGTAAATCTCAGTCTGAACATTTCCCAGCATTGCCAGAGCAGGAGGGTGATGCCAAGCATGAGTAAAATTTTCCCGCTTTCATAGGGTACAGGATACACCTGTTGTCCTTTCAGGTACGACAGTAGCATCATTGCCGTGTAGCAGATGAGGGTGGCCCAGGCGGCGCCGGTATATCCCATCGTAGGGATGAGCCAGAGATTGAATACGATGGTGATCAATGCGCCAAGGATGGACAACCAGGCGCCGTATCCGGTTTTGCCGCTCAGTTTGTACCAGATGCTCAGGTTGAGGTAAATGCCAAGGAAGAGGTTGGCGGCAAGCAGGATGGGCACCACACCGAGTCCGCTGTGATACCGTTCTCCGATAAACAGTTTGATGATGTCCATGTAAAACATGACCCCGAGAAAGATCACGCATCCGGCCAGCACAAAGTAGTTCATGACCCTGGAAAAGAGCACACGGCTGTTCTCCTTGTGTTGTTGCGAAAAGTAAAAGGGTTCGGCGGCATAACGGAAGGTCTGTACGAAAAGAGTCATAAGGATGCTGAGCTTGTAACAGGCGCTGTAGATACCCAGTTGTTCCATGGCCGTTTTCGGATCACTGATGAGGTATTTCAAAATGGCGCGGTCCAGCGTTTCGTTAATCATCCCCGCAAATCCGGCGATCAGCAGGGGAAAGCCGTACACCAGCATTTCCCTGATTAGCGTCCACTGAAATCCGCCTTTCATGGATCGCATTTCCGGTAACAGGAGCAGGAGGGTAATGCCACTCGCCGCCAGGTTGGCGATGAAAACATATCCCACCCCGATGTCCTGCCGGTAATAGTCCGGTCCCAGGCCCGGAAGTACCAGCAGGAAAAAGAGGTTGAGACCGATGTTGATGAAGATGCCCAGGAGTTTGATCAGCGCAAAGCGCATCGCCTTGTTTTGCTGGCGCAGCTTTGCAAAAGGAAGTGTAGCCAGGGTGTCGAAGGCGAGGATACAGGCAAACCAGCGTATGTATTCCGGATGCTCCGGATAACCCAGTCCGGTGGCAATGGGTCCGGAGAAGAGGAGCAGTACAACCGTAAAAAATCCCGTGCTGCAAAGCAAGGTGAACTGCGCATGTCCGAAAACATGCTCCTGCCTGAGTTTTTTATTGGAGAAATGAAAGAAGGCCGTTTCGAGTCCGAGGGCATACAAAACCATCAGAAAAGTGATGTAAGCGTAAAACTCGGAAACCACCCCGTATTCTGCCGGTGCGAAAATCCGGGTGTACAAAGGGACCAGCAAATAATTGAGCAGGCGGCCAACGATGCTGCTGAGTCCGTAAATAGCCGTTTGCCCGGCCAGGGTGCGTAACTGACCCACTAATTTTCTGTTTGGATTCAGCAAAGCTAATGCATGCGGAGTAATAATAAACGCAGCAGGTATTTTGTTTGGCGAGGCCATACGGCCGGTCCATGGTCCCTTCGTCCGGCCTTATCCCCGGCCCCGGCGCGGCGCTCAGGCATGGAAGCACCGGCCATGCCATCTCCTTCTTCCGGCCATTGCCGTTTACGAAAAGCCATTACCTTTGATGGAAACTTTAAGCAAGATGAAAAAGATTTTCCCTCTCCTCCTTACGCTCCTGAGTTTCCTGTTTATGGGATGTCCTTACGGTTCAGAAGTCGCCATCGACGATGGCAAAACCAGAATTGATGAAAAAATGATCGGCAAGTGGGAATCGAAAAGTTCTTCCGACTACGATTACATCGTTTCTAAACTGGATGATTCCACCTACAAGATCGAAAAAAAGCCTCGTGGCGATGGCGAGTCTACCGTTTACATTGGTTTTATCTCCGTGATCGATAACACCCGTTTTCTGAATGTGTGGGAAGAGCAAAACAGCACCCGAACCTATTATTTTTATAAAATGGACCTGAGCGGTAGCGGCGCGAAACTGACCCTGTCGCCGGTGACGGAGAACATAAAGGAAACCTTTGCCTCTTCCGCCGAATTGAAATCCTTCTTCGCCAAACACAAAGACCTGAGCTTCTTCTATGCGAAGGAAGATGAGGTCTACATCCGGGCGGATTGAAGTGGCATCAGCCGAGATCTATCTCCAGTAAAACCGGGCAGTGATCCGAATGCCGGGCTTCCGGCAGCAGGACGCAGCGTTTCAGGTGCGGCTCCAGGTTGTTGGTGGCCATGAGGTAGTCGATGCGCCAGCCCAGGTTTTTGGCCCTGGCATTCGCCCTGAAACTCCACCAGGTATATTGATGAGGTTCGGGGTTGAAGTACCGGAACGTGTCGATGAAACCGCTCTTTAAAAATTTTTCCATCCACTCCCGCTCTTCGGGCAGGAATCCCGAAGATTTGGCATTGCTCACCGGGTTATGGATATCGATCGGCCGGTGACAGATGTTGATGTCGCCACCGATGACCAACTGGGGTCGCTTCTTTTTCAGTTTCCGGATATACTCTTCAAACCATTTCAGCCATTCCATTTTATAGTCCTGGCGATGATCCCCGCTGGATCCCGACGGTACGTACACACTCATGACCGAAGTCTTTCCGTAATCGGCGCGGATGATGCGTCCTTCCGCGTCAATGCCGGCATCGCCTGAACCGATTTCCACATGATCGGGTTCCTGTTTACTGAAGATGGCCACCCCGCTGTATCCTTTCTTCTGTGCAGGATGCCAGTAATTGTAAAATCCGTCCTGGTCAAAAACCGGCAGGTCCAGCTGCCCGGGTTCGGCTTTGATCTCCTGCAGCAGGACGATGTCGGGCTTCACACTTCGTGTCCATTCCATCCATCCTTTTGACAGGGCCGAGCGGATGCCATTTACATTATAGGTGATGATTTTACGTGGTGCCATAGCAATCTCCGGGCGAATGTACAGCAGGTTTACGACTTTTACACATCAGACAGACTGAAAATTGCGCCTTGTCGTTAAAGGGATATGAACCTGGCTGCGTATTTTTAAGCACTGTTGAAAAAGGTACGGTTTCCCTATCTGCTGTTGGTCTGTTTGTTATCCGCTTCGGGCGTCTTTGCCCAGGAACAGGATAACCTCCGGAGCAGGCGCATTGCGTTTTCCCGGGACACACTGCTCCTTGATTCGCTGAGCATCATTCCCGGCAGCCTCCAGGTCAGGCTGAAAGATTCCCTGCTTCCATCGGCCTCGTACTGGTTCGATCCATTCAGCGCGAAATGGTGTTACCTGTCCGCCCCGTTAGATTCGGGTACCTTCACGGATTCACTGGAACTGAGTTACCGGGTGTACCCGCTGTCCTTTTCAGCACCGCGCTACCTCCGCGACCGGCGGGTGCTCGACAAAACTCCGGGTAAACCGGGAGAGGAATTCTACACCGAACGGCCAACGGCGTCGGGCACTTCCCTGTTCGGGCTGGAAGGGCTGACCCGCTCGGGTTCTATTTCCAGAGGGGTGAGCATCGGTACCAACCAGGATGCCGTGGTGAATTCAAGTCTCAACCTGCAGCTGTCGGGAAGAATCGGCGGGAACATTGATGTGCTGGCGGCCATCACCGATGAAAACATTCCGGTACAGGCCGAGGGAAACACCCAGCAATTGCAGGAATTCGACAGGGTTTTCATTCAGCTCAGCAACGACCGGCACAAACTCATTGCCGGCGATTACGATGTGCGCAACCCGGAGGGTTATTTTATGCGCTATTTTAAAAAGGCGCAGGG
>JAEUTF010000067.1 GCA_016788185.1 Bacteroidia bacterium
TGCGGGCGCCCTGGGATCAACCCCGGGGAACCGAGCGCGATGACCTGGAGGAAAGCAGCCTGCACCGGATGATCATCCTGAACAGTGGAGAGATCGTAGCCTGCGGAAGGCTGCAGCTGAACGGCCCGCGCGAAGCACAGATTCGTTACATGGCCGTCGATCCGGCCTTTCATGGAAAGGGGTACGGCCGGGCTATCATCACGGAGCTGGAAACCCTGGCGGCCGATGCCGGCGCGGAAAAGGTCGTGTTGCAGGCCAGAGCCAATGCGCTGGGCTTTTATGAAGCCTGTGGCTACCAGGCGGTACGGGAAACCTTTCTTTTGTACAACAGCATTCAGCATTACCTGATGGAGAAAGCGCTGTCCTGAATCCCGTCAGGGCCATTAACTTTGCAGCATGCAGATCGACATCATTACCGTGCATCCCGAGTTACTGGAAAGCCCTTTCCGGCATTCCATCCTGAAGCGGGCGAAGGACAAGGGCCTGGCAGAAGTCAGGCTCATCAACCTGCGCGATTATGCATTCTCCAAACACCGCAATACCGATGATTATGCTTTTGGAGGCGGAGCGGGCATGGTGATGATGGTGGAACCCATCGCGCTTTGCATCGAAGATCTGAAGGCGCAGCGTGCATACGATGAAGTCATTTACATGAGCCCCGATGGGATGATGCTGGATCAGCCCCTGGCCAACCGTTTATCGCTGAAGGGCAATCTGATCATTCTCTGCGGGCATTACAAGGGAGTGGATGAAAGAGTACGGGAGCATTTGGTGACCATGGAAGTCAGCATCGGCGATTATGTGCTGTCGGGAGGGGAGCTCGCCGCCGCCGTGCTGAGTGATGCCATCATCCGTCTGATTCCCGGTGTGCTGAACGATGAAACATCGGCTTTGTCCGATTCTTTTCAGGACAACCTGATTGCCCCTCCGGTGTATACGCGTCCTGCTGAATTCCGCGGCTGGAAGGTGCCCGACGTGCTTTTATCGGGCCATGAAGAAAACATCCGGCAATGGCGTTTCGAGCAGGCGTTGCAAAGAACCCGGGAGCGCAGGCCGGGTTTGCTTGGCCGGGAAGATTAATTTTGAAGGGAGGTGTCTTCGCGGCTGATTTTTCTTTCGCGAAGCCGTTCGCGGCTTTTCAGTTTTTTGTTCCTCGTGGTATAAAAGAAGAACCCCAGCATGAGCGCGAAGTAGGTGCCGAAAAGCACAGAGTGCAGATGTTCCCATTCCGTGATAAACTCTTCTATCAGAATGTTCATGCCCAGTGAAGCGGCGGCGAAGCCTACAAAGACAAGGGCCACCTTCCGGTCGCTTAAGCCGAGCAGGGCCAGGCTGTGCGTGGTATGGTCTTTCCCGCCAACAAACGGTGAGCGGCCCGCCGACAGCCTGTTAAAAACAACCACCGTAGTATCTAAAATGGGCAAGATGAAGGTCATGATGGTGGCGGCCATCAATTTGCCGGTTGCCGGCGTGGCCGACGCATACGGGTCGTTCCAGAAATAGACGATGCCCATGGTCGCCAGAAATACGCCCAGAAACTGACTACCGGTATCGCCCATGTACATTTTAGAGGGATGCCAGTTAAACCGCAGGAAGGCTACGAGGGATGCCAGTACCCCCATCAGCACCAGAAGGTGCATGTTGGTGATGTCGCCGTTGTGGATGATCCGGTAAATGGTATTGACAATGATACCCGTTGAAACGATGGAGGTGATGCCGTCCATGTTGTCGAGCATGTTTACGGAATTCATGATGCCCACCACCCAGAAAAGCGTGACGGCCCAGTTAAGAACGAGACCTGGAAAGATCTGTATGCTGATGCCGGTACTGATGAGGATGACTCCGCAAAGCAACTGTATGCCGAATTTTAACCAGGGGCGCGTGTTGTAGGCGTCATCGGCCAGTCCGACCAGAAAGCCGGCGCCGCAGGAAAGGATCAGTCCCACAAAACCCAACTGGTAGGCATCCTGCGAAGGTTCAAACAGGATGGAATAGCTGGCCAGCGACAGCAGAAAGAGAATGTAAAAGGTGATGCCGCCAATAGAAGGTTTTGAGAGGGCGCCCCAGCGAATGATGGTGCCGTCGGAATTATTGCGGATGCCAAGGGTCTTAAAGAAACGAAGGAAAAGCACATTGATCATCAGAGAGAAGGCTACTGCCAGAATGAAAAACAGGGAGTAGAGAATGAAGCTGCTATGTTGTAGAAACTGCTGAGCCATTCTTATTTCATTTCAAATCTTGTATCGAGCGCGCTGAAGGAAGGTAATTCCAGGTCTTTGGGTGAGACCAGAGGGTTTTCGCTGAATCCCCAGTCAATGTCCAGAGAGGGATCATTCCACAGGATCCCGCTTTCCGAATCCTTGTCGTAGGTGTTGGTACACTTATAGAGGAACATCGTATGGTCTTCCAAAGATAGGAAACCGTGCGCAAAACCGGGTGGAATCCAGAACAGTTGATGCTCTCCGGCGCGCAGCACTACTTTTACATGCTTTCCGAAAGAGGGCGATCCTCTCCGGATATCCACCGCCACATCGAGCACACTCCCCTGAACCACCCTGACCAGTTTGCCTTGCTCGAAAGGCGGGTGCTGGAAATGCAGACCGCGCAAAACGTTTTTATGGCTGTAGGACTGGTTGTCCTGCCGGAAATAAAAGTCGATACCGGCCGTTTTGAAGGTCTGCTCATTGAAAGATTCAAAAAAATAGCCCCTTTCATCCGGGAAAACCCTTGGCTTCAGCAGCAAAGGGCCTTCAATGTCAAAGCGGCTGACCTCCATTATTTATTCTTTTTCTTTGAAAAAAGGTTGGTGACCCGGCCCACCAGCGATACCGGTGGCTCATCGTCTTCGTAATAACCGTATCCGTAGCTGTAGCCATAACCATAACCATAACCGTAACTGTAACCGTATCCATAGCCGTACTTCAGCCTCGACATCTCCACACCGTTCAGGATAATGGACAGGTTTTTGACTTTATTTTCAGTGATGAGCTTGTTGATCTGCGCAATAAACATCTTCCTGGAATAATTGGCGCGCAGAATGTAAAGCGGGTAATCGGCTTTTTGCATCATGGGAATGCCGTCGCTGACGATGCCTACCGGCGGCAAGTCAACAATGATGATGTCGTAGATCTTTTTGAGGTATTCCAGCAGATCATCCATTTTCGGGTTGATGATGAGCTCGGCCGGGTTGGGAGGGATGGGTCCTGCGGTGATAAAATCCAGGTTGGCCAGCGAACTTTTCATGATACAACTTTCCGGGCTGTCGCGACCAATCAGCAGGGTGCTGATGCCGTGGTTGTTCTCTACATTGAAGCCAAGGTGGATCTTGGGCTTGCGCATGTCAAGGTCAAGAATCACCACTTTCAGTCCGGAAAAAGCGATTACGCCGGCCAGGTTAATCGCATTGAAGGTTTTCCCTTCTCCGGAAATGGTGGAAGTGACCGCAATCATTTTCGCACCTTCACCGTACGATATGAATTGCAGATTGGTTCTGACCGAGCGAAAGGCTTCGGAGATGACGGATTTCGGGTTTTTATCCACCAGCAACTGCGAGATGGGGATCTCGCGCTTGTACTTGGGGATGATGCCCAGCAGGGCGGCATCGGTATACTGTCCTACTTCTTCCAGCGCGTTGATCTCGTTGTAGAGCAGGTAGCGGGTGATGATGAGGATAAAGCCCGCCAGCAAACCCACGATCAGGCTGGCACTGATGATCAGCGCCTTGTTGGGTGAAACAGGCGGGGCGTTCGGTTTGGCCTCCTGCAAAATGATGTGTTGGGGTACATAACCGGCCCGGGTGATGGAGAACTCCGCTTTTTTCTCCAGCAACATGGAATAAAACTTTTCATTGATGGAGAAAAGACGTTGCAGACGTCCGTATTCAGCCTGTTGCTGCGGTATTCTTCCGAGTTTCGATTCGATCTGCTGAATTTCTTTGAGCCGTATCTCACGCCGCGATTTCAATTGCGCCTCTTCGTTCAGCAGGATGCGGGTGAGCAGTTCCTGCTGGTTCTTCAGGCGCACCAGAATGGATTTATAGACCTCGCTGTTTTCGGTAGCTTGTATGCGTACCTGGTCACGCTGGTCGATCAAATCCTGCAGGCGCGACAACTGGGAAACGATCTGGTTGTCGTTGGAACGGCCGCTGAGGCTGAGCAGAAACTTGCCAATCTCATTGTTATCATTGACGTCCTTCCTGATGTTGGCATACAGGTTCAGCTCATGGTCATAGGCATAAAGCTCGGTTTGCAATTCATCCAGTTGTCGCAGGATGGTGCTGGCCGATGCTTCGGGATTGACAATTTTATTTTCTTTTTTAAAGCGTTCTAGCGAATTTTCGGAATTACTCAGTTCAATGTCGATACTGGCAATGGTATTGTCAATGAAGTCCAGGATTTTGTCGGCAACCTCCGAATTTTTTTCCAGGTCGTACTTGTTGAATTCCACAGCAACGCCATTCACAATATCGGTTGCTTTTTGCTGGTTTTTTTCCTTGATTTTTATCTGAATGGTGCGTGCTTCAACGTTGAGGGGGGTTACCGAAAGATCTTTGATGATGTGATCGGCCATGGCCGGAAGACTGTTGATCCGGAAGTAAAATGCATCCCGGCTCAGGTCCTGCTGCAAAGCCTGGATGGTGGCAAAGTCATCGATGGAAATTCTGAAATCCGCCTGCGGAAGATTCACCCATTCATCCGATTTGTAGGTGCTTTCCTTGCTTTGATTGGCTCCTTTGATGTTGCTGAGTTTATAGGTGTTCGCGGAAAGAAAATCCACAATGATGGTTGCGCCGATGATGGAGCTGTCCTTGATCCTGAATTCAACGGTAAACGGGGACTGCTTGTATAACTCGTTGGTGAGGATTTCGCCCTTTGAAAAATAGCTCACCTGCAAAGGAAGTTTCCGGAGTACCCTTTCCACAATCACTTTGGAACGTATCAGCTCGATACTGGAAGCCAGTTTGTTGTTCTGGTCGGTAAATCTTTTTATCTGTGCATCGTCGAGGATGCTGCGGGCTTTGTCCTGCTCGGATAATTGCAGAACGCTGGTGGCTTCGTAAATCGGCGCCGTATAGCGCAAAACCAGATAGGCAGAAAGAATCGCCAGAAGAATGAAAAGGGCAAACCACAAGGTGTTTTTCCTCGCAATGGTGACAAGCAGTTTGAAATCAAACTCCTCGTTAATCGGCGATATCTTCTTTTTAGCCATCCGGTCGGAAGGTGCTTATGGATTGCTCAGCCCGTCGGCAATCTGGTACACGAGGGCCAGGCTGGTAATGATGCCGATGATCGGGGCCAGTTGTGAGAGAATTTCCTGCGACACCCTTGGCACCGGCTCCACATAAATGATATCGTTGGCCTGTAGCAATAAATTACTCTGACGAACGCCATCCAGAGTCGAGAGGTCAATCAACATCACTTTCGGGTTTCTGAGGTCGCCACGGATGAGTTTGATCTTTCTGGCTTTTCCGGTGTTGGTGAGCCCGCCGGCCAGTGCCAGGGCTTCAATCAGGTGCATGTTTTCATTGTCGAGCTGTACGGTACGTCCCAGTCCCCCGGTTCCCGGGAAAACCAGGACCCTACGATTCAATACCCGGATCATGACAAAGGGCTTGTTGTAAAATGTTGCGTACTGTTGCTCCAGGCTTTTTTCCGCTTCCCGAACGGTGAGTCCGGCAATTTTAACCTTTCCGATGATCGGCAATTTTACCTGCCCGTCGGGTTCTACTAGAAACTGGGTTTGGTTGTTGCTGGGATTGGGCTGGAAAGAAGAGGTGACGGATGTGGCGGAGGTCGTGAGGTCTACCAGTTTAAAGCCATCGTTGGTATATACGTTGAAGCCGATGATGTCATTGGGGGCAATCCGGTATTCCACATTGCCAATGGTTTGCTCATTTGAATATTCATAGTTCTTGGGAACTTTGAACATGACACTGGGGTTGATCTGACAGGAACTGAGCGCGACCAGGAAGGCAATGACAGGCAGAAGTTTTTTCATAAAACGAAGGGTGATTTTACCGACCAGCAAAAGTAGTTAAATTTTATTGCTGCCCCTGTACAGGGCGTTTTATATTGAGGAGCCGGGCATAAAGCCCGCGTATATCTGAAGTGAGGCGTTTGTAATGAAACCTCGATACGGCAAAACCAGGACCTTCGGCCTGCATGTTTTGCCGGAGTGCAGCATCGTTGATCAGTTTTTCGAGTGCCTCCCTGAATTTTGCCGTATCGCCCGAAGGACACAGCAAAGCCGTTTTGCCTGGTAAAACGATGTTGGAAATGCCGCCCACCTCCGTTGAAACAATGGGCTTGCCGGCTGCCTGCGCTTCAATCAGGCTGGCCGGAGTTCCTTCATTCAGGGAGCACAGAGCGACCAGGTCGATGCCCGCCATGACCCTGTCAACCGGGTAGATCCAGGACGTGAAGACGACCGAGGCTTCGGGATCCGTCTTCTCGGGCGTGGAGATTTTAAGCCCCTTGCTGATGCAATATTCTTGTATTTCAAATCGTTGCTCTCCATCTCCGACTAGAAAGGCCTTGATTTTCTGCCCGAATTTTTCATGCAGCGGGATCCAGGCATCTATAAAAAAGCGAAGATTTTTAATGGGTACAATTCTTCCGATGATGCCAACGGCAAGGGTATCGTCTCCGATCGAAAAACGCTCCCTGAACTGCTTTCTTTTGCTCTCCATATCAAGGAGGAATGGCTCCAGGTCGTACCCCAGTTCCACCACGTGTATTTTGGAGCAATCGCACACTTTATAGGTCTCGCACAACTCTTTCTTCTGGGTTTCGCTGATGGCAATGATACCGGTGCTCAGCCGGGCAAGGAAGCGTTCCGTTTCAAGAAAGAAGCGTGTTTTTGCTTTGCCGAAATAACTGTGAAAAACATGGCCGTGGAAAGTATGAAGGATCACCGGAACGCCAGCTCTTCGGGCGGCCAGTCGTCCGAGTAAGCCCGCTTTGGCGGCATGGGTATGTACAATGTCCGGTTTGAATGCACGGATCAGCCGCAAGAGCTGACGGTAAGCTTTATAGTCGGCTTTCAGGTTGATCTCCCGGTACATATCGGGAATGAAGACCGGTTCAAGGCCGAGTTCCCTGACCATGAATTCAGAACTTTCTTCGCTGTCGTCCTTCATGCCCGCCACGATCATGGTGTCGTACTCCGGCCTCAGGCCTGCGGCAATGCTGGCCGCATTGTAGGTTATTCCACCCAGATTCAGACGGTTAACGATGTGAAGGACTTTGGCCACAGGCCAAAAGTAATCGATACCACCTTGAATTGATTCAGAAGGCGCCTGCTTTTCGCTGTGCGCATTTATTTTTTATTGCGGGAAAGCGGTCGGTTTGATGTCTCTAAAAGATTTACTTTTGCCACCTATGTTTTCCCTGATCCTCAAGGAAATCAACGGCTTCCTGAACTCGCTCATCGGGTACATTGTGATCATTGTATTCCTGTTGACGATAGGACTGTTTCTATGGATATTCCCCGATTCATCTTTTAACATACCCGGGGCGGGATATGCCAACCTGGATTCGTTGTTTGCCCTTACACCCTGGGTGTACCTCTTGCTGGTACCGGCCATTACCATGCGCCTTTTTTCAGAAGAGAAAAAGTCGGGAACGATTGAGTTGCTGCTGACACGTCCGCTCACCGAAATGCAAGTGGTCACGGCCAAATACCTGGCCGGCGTGGTACTCCTGATCTTCTCGCTGCTGCCTACCTTAATCTATTACCTGAGCATTTACAGGATCAGCCTGCCGGCCGGAAACATCGATTCCGGCTCTATCTGGGGTTCATACATCGGTTTGCTCCTCCTGGGTTCCGGCTTCGTAGCCATCGGTTTATTCGCTTCTTCACTGGCCGATAACCAGGTGGTGGCCTTCATCATCAGTTTTTTCTTCTGCCTGGTCTTCTTCCGGGGCTTCGAATCCATGGCCGGACTTTTCGGGCTGGGGAAAGCCTCCACGCTGGTGTTTAATCTCGGCTTTAACGCGCATTATCTCAGTCTGAGCAGAGGTGTGGTCGATACCCGCGACATCGTTTATTTTCTGAGCGTCATCCTCTTTTTCCTTTTCCTTTCACGCATGGTTATTGAAAGCAGGAAATGGTAAAACAGGGGACGGACATGGTGACAGGGAGAAAAAGCCTCAGGGCACAGGCGTTGGTCAGGATGCTGATGCTGGCAGGAATTTTAGTGCTGCTGAATGTGATTTCTTCTTTTATCTTCACCCGCTTTGATCTTACGGACGACAAACGGTTTACCCTATCCGAAAACAGTAAAAAACTGGTGGGGAACCTGAAGGATGTGGTGTTTGTAAGGGTGTACCTGGAGGGTGATTTTTCGCCGGGCTTCACCAGGCTGCAGCAAAGCACACGGGAGATGCTGGACGAACTCCGGCTTCATGCAGGAGGGAATTTGGAATATGAATTTATTGACCCCTCGGCCAACCCGGACGAGACGGAACGGAACAAACTGTATGCCCAGCTGTATCAAAAAGGCATTCAGCCCACCACGGTGGAGGAGAGGACCAATGAGGGGGTCAAGCGCACCTACATTTTTCCGGGAGCGCTGGTGAGTTATGCCAATATTGAGATGGGCGTTCAGCTGCTGAAAAACCAGGTCGGTTTTCCACCGGAGCAGATCCTGAACAATTCCATACAAAACCTTGAATATGAAATTTGCAATGTAATCCGGAAAGTGACCAACCCCGTCCGACCCGCCATTGCCTTTCTGGAAGGTCACGGGGAACTGGATACCACCCAGGTGGCCGACATTGCCAATGCCCTCAAGGCTTCCTATGAATTAAAGCGGGTCCGGATCAACGGTCGCTTGGATGCCTTGAAAGATTTTAAGGCACTCGTGGTGGCCAAGCCCGACAGTGCCTTCGACGAGAAAGACAAATTTGTCATCGATCAGTTTGTGATGAACGGCGGGAAACTGATCTGGCTGAT
>JAEUTF010000077.1 GCA_016788185.1 Bacteroidia bacterium
GGCACCTCGATGTCGGCTCGTCACATCCTGGGGCTGGAGAAGGTCCCAAGGGTTCGGCTGTTCGCCGATTAAAGTGGCACGCGAGCTGGGTTCAGAACGTCGTGAGACAGTTCGGTCCCTATCTGTTGTGGGCGTTAGAAGTTTGAGAGGGCCTGACTCTAGTACGAGAGGACCGAGTCGGACGAACCTCTAGTGTACCTGTTATGGCGCCAGCTGTAGCGCAGGGTAGCTATGTTCGGTTAAGATAAGCGCTGAAAGCATCTAAGCACGAAACTTGCCTCAAGATGAGACTTCTTTATAAGGGTCGTCAAAGACTATGACGTTGATAGGCTATAGATGTAAAGATGGTAACATCAAAGTCGAGTAGTACTAATTACCCGTAGACTTTCCACGTACAGAATCTGTATGCAAGTGTATTTTCTTTCAATCCCTGTCTATCATCATTCCTGATGATAAAAATATTGGCTGAAACCAAATGATAATTATGGTGACTATAGCAATGGTGTCCACCTCTTCCCATTCCGAACAGAGAAGTTAAGCCCATTTGCGCAAATGGTACTGGAGTAACATCTGGGAGAGTATGTCGTTGCCGTACTATTGAAAATGCCCCGCTGGTCGGGGCATTTTCTTTTTATAGCTATTCCATCTCTGCCCTGATCATTTTTTCCTCGTGTATTGATGTAGGTTTCTTTTTATGTACTTCTTCTGAAAACCTGCTTTATAACCGGTTTTTTCGCCTCATTTACCCGGGTGTCCGGGCCTGCCCGCCTCACAACTCGTACTTTTTCTTTTTCTTTGACCTCTCATCGTCATCCAGCATATGAAGCCGATATTACCTTGCCTCTGCCTGCTTTTTCTGTTTCCGGCATTTGGGTTTTCATGGGTTGATTCGCTGAAGAGTCCTGCCAGTCCTATTTCGCAGTTTCAGCCTCCCGATCGCTTCAATCAGACACTTTTATTGGGTAATGCGTTTACCTGTGATCGCATGATATCACCCTTCCAGGATGATGTGCTGTTCCTGAAGCCCGCTGGTGAATACCGTTTTGGCATCCATGCCTATTCCAGATTCTTTAATATCAAGGCCCCGGCATTGGACCTCGATACCAACCGTGGTCTTTCCCTGATCAGCGTCCTGCTCGGCAGCAAAAGGGAACAGTTGCTGTTCCTTGATCACCATCAGCGGATCTCCAGGCGTATGTCAGGAAAACTCTCTTACAACAGCATCGTTTCACCGGGCTTCCTGCTGAATAGTTTTGCAGTCCATCGTGGTTTCCGGATTTCGATGGATTATTCTTCTGCGTTTTTTAATTCTGAAATCGGATTCAATTATGCAAAAATCGAGTCGGATGAAAATGGCGGCTTGAAGGATGGACAGGTCATTGATGGAATTTCAAGATCGGACTACGAACAGCTTCAAACCTTTCTTTCCGATGACCGGCGAAAGATCAGGCAATACAGGGCATTCCTGAACAACGAAGTGGTCTTGCTGAATCCGAAATCGAACGACAGCAGCACTTCCTTTTCCCTGAAGTTGCATGCCGATGGAGAATGGTTCAGGTGGGGTACTTCATATTCCGGTACGGCCGATACGGTTTTTTACGAGCAGGTCCTGCTGGATACAGCGGTCACACAGGATACGGCAGGATATGCGTATGTGAAATTTCGACCTGCAGTCGGTCTGTCCTGGTTAAGCAAGCTTGCGGAGCTCAGGTTGAAAGGAGGGTATTCTATCTACTACCTCGATCAGCTGATCGATACCGTAAAAACAGAAAACAACTACACAGCACCTTTTCTCGATCTGAACGTTAGGTATGATTGTTTTGATGCCCAACTAAAATGGTCCACGGTCGTCAGTACCCGGGCAAACGATGGCGATTTTTCAATCGTGGCTCAAACCGCTTACCGGAACAGTCGTTCGGTGTTCTCGCAGCTGGAACTGAGCTATGGGAAATCGGAACTGGCGCCCGAAGCAAGCTCCGTATTTTATCGTTCGAATCATTTTGCATGGGAGAATGAATTCGGCAAGGAGAACTTTACCTGGCTGAAATCTTCCCTGGGTCTGTTTGGAAACCGTCTCTCGTTTTCCATGCAATGGACAGAGGTCATGAACTATGTTTACTTAAACGACCGTGCCCGGCCGGTACAGGCGCCAGATAAAGTGAAAGTGCTGGATGCTTACATGAAATCAGATGTCAGTTTTCGTAAATGGAGGCTGATGGCCGATGTACAATGGATGAACTCGGATAGAGGGTACATCCGGATTCCTGAATTCGGCGTATATGGCCGACTTTCTTTCCGGGATCATTTCTTTAAAAAAGCATTGTTTGCCGAATTCGGAATGGCGTATTATACCAGATCGGCCTGGAAAGCCTATGCATTTATGCCTGCCACCGGCATGAATTATCTGCAATCCGGGCAATGGGTTGCGGACTCCCCCGTGCTCGACGTTTTCGTGAATGCGGTGATAGGGCGCGCCACCCTGACATTCATGATGCAAAGACTGAACGACGGTATGTTTGGGGGTGAAAATTATTTGGCCAGAGGGTATCCGGCCGCTCCCAAAACCATCAAGTTTGGCCTGCTCTGGAAACTTTACAATTGATTTTTTAGCGCGCTTTTTCAGGCGGGCAGGGGAGAGTCTGGCTTAAGACTGAAGCCGGGAGCTCCGGGAAAATCAGGCGACATCACCTGTTCAGTAAAACAGTAAGCTCAGCCAGTCTTTTGGAGTAACCGCTTTCATTGTCATACCATCCCACCACCTTCACCATCTGTCCGTCGTTGAGCACGGAGCTGAGCTGGGCATCAAAAATGCAGCTGTGGTCGTTCCCTACGATGTCGGTGGAGACAATAGGATCTTCCGTGTACTCCAGAATGTTTTTCAGTCGTCCTTCAGCTTCCGTTCTGAAAAGCGCGTTGATCTCCTCTACCGTGGTTTTTTTACGGACAATACAGGTGATATCGGTCATCGACCCGTCTATAACAGGTACGCGTATACCCGCACCGCCTATTTTCCCTTTCAGGTGAGGAAACACCTCTGAAATGGCCTTGGCCGCGCCGGTCGTGGTGGGGATGATGGAATGGGCGGCCGCCCTTGCCCTCCGTAAATCTTTGTGAGGCGCATCGTGAAGATTCTGATCACCTGTATAGGCATGTACCGTGGTGACATAAGCCGCATCAATCCCGAAAGCACGGTCAAGTATCTGGATCATGGGTGCGGCATTGTTGGTGGTACAACTGGCATTGGAGATCACCGTCTCCTTTCCGTCAAGCAGATGTTCGTTTACTCCCAGAACAATGGTTTTTAAATCACCCTTGGCAGGCGCTGAAATGATGACTTTTCCGGCACCGGCCTGAAGATGAAGGGCCGCTTTATTAGGTTCTGTGAAATGCCCTGTGGATTCAATGACAGTGTCAATGCGTAAATCCTTCCAGGGCAGTTGGGCGGGATCTTTCTCGGCAAATACAGGTATCTGCCGGCCATGGATCACCAGGGCCTTGTCACCTGCAACGACTTCTCCGGGAAAGCGCCGGTGAACAGAATCGTATTTTAAAAGATGGGCCAGCGTTTGTGTGTCCGTAAGGTCGTTGATGGCAACAAGTTCAATTTCCGGGTGACTGCTTAATTTTCTGAGAAATGTTCTGCCGATACGTCCAAATCCATTGATAGCAATACGAATCATAGTGTTAAAAATTAATTTGATGAGTTCCTGAGCGGTATTCCATTGTATCCACAACCTGGATACCGGATAAATAGTATGAACGTTTAAAATTAAACAAGATTGTCGAATCTGATCAGGAAATGAAATTCGGTTTTGATTCAGAATTACTTAGCGCCGTTTAACGGCAATTTGGAACCTTTATTTTTAGTATATTCATTGCCGGATCCATTGCCCTATGGCAAATAAATTACCAAACATGAATGCACAATCAGAAAAGGCTGGCGCCGGAAAATCGGGGATGAGAGATTCCGGCATGATTTCAGACCATCCGGTTTCACCGCAGCTGGAAAGAACGAGTTCATTGGCCTGGTGGATCGGCATGGCGCTGGTGATCCTGTTTTTTCTGGTCCTGAAAATGTTCACGTTAAATCCGTATGCCAGCGATGAATACATCTATATCTACCAAGGTAAGCTGATTGCGGAAGGGCTGGTACCCTATAAGGATTTTTCCATGGCTCATCCACCGCTCCAGGCATTGTTTACAGCGGGTTTAATTAAAGTGTTCGGTTATGATTTTCTGGTGTTTCGCATGCTTGGAACCTTTTGGGCTTTGCTGGCAGGAATTGTTTTGGGATTTGTTGTAAAGCGCGAATGGGGTTCTGTGGCAGCGGTTTCTTCCTCTGCCTTGTACCTGCTGGCCTATGAACCTTTAAGAGCCTCCATTCATTTTACCGGTGTGAATATGACCATTGCGTTACTGATGCTCACTTTGCTTGCCTTCAGAAGGAAGAATATGATGGCCTGTTCCCTGTTTGGTGCAATGGCTGTGTTCACCCGGTTGTATGCGCTTCCGGCCATGCTGGCACTGTTTATTGTCCATTTTGTCAATGACCGGAAAGGTGCTTTAAGGCTGGCCGCTTACGGATTCGGAATCGGTGCAGTATTTTTTATTTTACTCGGAGCGTGGTCGGGATTCAATGCCATGATGAATGATATCTTGCTTTTTCAGGCGCAAAAAACAGCAATGCAGGAAGATCGTTTGTCGTTTATGCGGGATGCGGTACTTTTTCATAATGCGGTTCCCTTTATTTTATTCATCGTGGGTGCCGCAACGCTCATAGCCATGTATTTCAATGAAGCTGCCGGCACCGCTGCTTCCGGAAAGAGAGAGAAGAAAAAGGGACGGCTAAAGAAGGATTATTCCCTTCTTTGGACTGCATTTCTTTCCGTCTTGCTGATACTTGGAATACTCCTGAACATGGACCGTGTATGGATGTATTATTTTGTACTCGCATTTCCCTTTGCGGCCATCCTGGGTGGATGGATGATTTCGAACTGGGTTCAGAACCGAAAGGCTGTTTTCCTGATGGGTAAAACAGAGGGAGCGGTTACATCGCTTCGTCCTGTTTGGTGGACCGGCACCCTGGTCGTCTTTGTGGCATTTTATTTTATATCACCGCGCCTTGAAAAGCGACTGGACTATTACCGGCAGGCGATGCGTGATCCGGCAAAACGCACGGCCAATTATACCTGGCACGACGGAAAATTGCCCTCCGGAGTGAATCAATTGGTGAAATCTTTGTTCTGGCAGGACACCAGAATAATCGGTGAGACATACAGTTCATTTACCTATTACCTGTGGCATTGTTCAAGAATCATTGATATTGCTTTTGAAATTGCTGAGGAAATCCGGCAACGTGCAAAGGAAGGGGACAGGATTTTTGGCGACTCCGGAACAGTGCCGCTCATGGCCTTGTTAACCGGTTTGAATATCGCAGGCAACGAGGTAGACACGAATGTGGAACGCTATCGTTCAGGGAACGCCGATCCCCGAACTTTAATACAGAAAATCGAAGTACCATCTACTCGCTTTCTCCTGCTGAGAGATAAGTTTGGCGTATCGGTCTTGCCCGAAATTCAAAACCTGCTTGGCAGGAATTACAGAGAAGTGAAGTCCTGGAAAAGCAAAACAGGTTTTACAATCCGCTTGTTTGAGCGCCGGTAGCCCTCCTGAAATACGAAGGTGAAATGCCAACGAATGAATTTTTTAAAGTAAGAGGTGCCAGGGTCGGGGATCTTCCTGAAATAGTGGAGATTTATAATCAAGCGGTGAGGGCAGGTTTTCAGACCGCTGATCTTCTTCCCTGGACGGTTGCCGATAAAGGTGTCTGGTTTAAGGAACATTCACCGGAGGACTATCCAATACTTGTCGCAGAGTGTGAAGGAGTGGTACGTGCCTGGGCATCGGTCAGTCCTTATCGTCCGGGTCGCCTTGCATTAAAGAGTACAGTTGAATGGAGCTATTATGTGCACCAGGATTTCCGTCGAAAAGGTCTGGCGAAAGCTTTGTTAGATGCTCTGCTTTCAAAATGCTGTGAACTGGGGTACAAACAGGGTCTTTGTATCGTGTTGGAAAGAAATGTGGCTAGCCTTGCATTGCTTGAAAAATTACATTTTCAACGATGGGCTTTTCTTCCTGATGTAGCGGAATTTGATGGCGTAAGAACAGGACATGTATACATGGGTGTGCGCATTCAGAGTTAAATTCTAAAACGGATTACCTCTGTTTAAGATGATAAATCTGTAAATTCGGTGATCAAAGTCACCTGAGAGACAAGGGTTAAATCATAATTTTGATACATGAGCTACAGGGCATTAATCTATCTAGGGTGTCTGTTTTTCCCCGGACTGCTTTCGGCACAGAATGCCACGGAAATTGTACGCAAGGCGGATCAGCACGTCAGAGGAAATACATCGGTATCGGAACTTACCATTCGGATTATTCGGCCAACCTGGTCAAGGGAAATGACGATGAAGGCCTGGTCCAAAGGAGACGATCTGGCCATGATCCTGATTACCTCACCCGCCAAAGACCGGGGTACGGGTTTCCTGAAAAGAAAGAAGGAGGTTTGGAACTGGCTGCCGGCGATAGAAAGAAATGTTAAGCTCCCCCCCTCGATGATGAGCCAGAATTGGATGGGAACAGACTTCACCAACGATGATTTAGTGAAGGAGGCAAGCATTGTGGTTGATTATACCCATGAACTTGCAGGGGAGGAGAGCATTGGGGGAAGGAACTGTTTTATCATCAGCATGCTTCCCAGGCCGGAGGCAGCAGTAGTCTGGGGTAAAGTATTGCTTTGGATCGACAAGAAGGATTTCATGATGATGAAAGCGGAGTATTATGATGAAGAGGGTGAACTGATCAACCTGATGACCTCACGCGATGTCCGGCAGCTCGGCGGCCGCCTGATACCGGCCACGATGGAAATGATTCCGGTAAAAAAGAAGGGAAATAAAACGGTGATGACTTATACTCAAATTGTTTTCGACCAGCCTCTCACGGATAATTTTTTCAGTATTCAGAACATTCAGAACGTAAAATGATCACAAAACTGATATGGCGGAACATCTGGCGCAACCGGCGCAGAACGTTGATCACCATGTCGTCGGTTGCATTTGCGGTGGTATTGGCCGTGTGCATGAAATCGCTGCAGGACGGAGTTTTTGATAATCTGGTGAAGAGCCTGGTGAGTTATTACAGCGGATATATTCAAGTGCATAAAAGGGGATACAACGATGAGCAGAATCTGGAACACAGCCTGGATGGCCCCGATACCCTGCTGAATACGATTGCTAATCACCCCAATGTTTCGGGACTGGCGGCAAGGATTGAGACGTATACTTTGGCGGCAGCCGGTAGTGTTACGCAGGGTTGTATGCTTGCAGGCATCGTACCCTCGCAGGAAAAACTGCTCACCGGCCTCGACAGCAAAATAATCAGCGGTACCTATCTCCGTGAATCGGACAAAGCCCTCCTGGTTTCGGAGGGACTGGCCGCTAAACTACGGGTAGGCCTGGGTGATACCCTGGTGTTGCTTGGACAGGGCTTTCGCGGAAATACGGCCGCAGGGATGTATCCGGTGCAGTCCATTGTTCATTTTGGAGCGCCCGTTTTGAACGAGTCCATGCTTTTTCTTCCATTGAAGGAGGCTCAGGAATTCCTGAGTACAGGGAACCGTGTAACCACCATTGCGGTGAACATCCGCGATGCAGCCGCCTTGAACGTAACGTCTCATGAACTGAAAAAACGGATTGGACCGGAGCTGGAAGTCTTAACCTGGAAGGAAATGATGCCGGAAATTGAGGGGCACATCCGGGCCGATGCCGTTAACTTCTATCTGTTTATCGGGGTGCTTTATCTTCTTATTGCGTTCGGGATGTTTGGTACACTACTCATGATGCTGACGGAAAGAAAGTTTGAGTTGGGGATGCTGATGGCCATCGGAATGCGTAAAAGGGTCTTAAGCACAATGCTGGTGGCTGAAACCTTGCTGATTACTTTTCTTGGTGCTCTGGCAGGTGCGGTAATTAGTTTTCCCGTGGTGAAATATTTTGAGTACAATCCCATTCGTTTTACAGGAGATATGGCTGCGGCATACAGGCAGTTTGGATTTGATCCGGTATGGCCGGCCATCTTTGTCCCCTCTGTCTTTGTTGAGCAAACTTTGATAGTAATGGCCATTGCAGCAGTGATCAGTTTTTATCCCCTGGTGACTGTTTATAAACTCAACCCGGTGGAGGCCATGAAGCGTTAAACCAAAAAAATGGCTACACTACTGAAAATCGCATGGCGGAATATCTGGCGGCATAAAGTCCGCAGCCGGCTGATTGTTTTTTCCGTGGCATTCGGAATATGGGCCGGACTTTTCATGCAGGGATATGTGAACGGTATGGCAGAAGGCCGGATCCGGATTGCCATCCAGAATGAATTATCGCATCTGCAAATTCACCATCCTGCTTTTAAAAAGGATATGGAACCCGTATTTGTAATTCATGATGCTTCCGGAATCAGGACTTTCATTGAAAAATCTCCAGCCATAAAGGCGGTCACGCTTCGCCATGTGGCAAAGGGAATGGTCGCCAGCCCTGTGGCCACAGCCGGTATTAAAATCAATGGCATTATACCCGGACAGGAGGTCAACGTCACGGCAATCAGGGATAAAATCATCGATGGCGATTTCTTTCCCGGAAAGAGCCGGAACGAAATGTTGATGGGGGAAAAGCTATCGAGGAAATTGAAGGTGAAAACCGGCGATAAGGTGGTGATTACACTGGTGGATCGGGAGAACAACATCACTTCCGGTGCCTTCAGGGTAAAAGGACTTTACAGAACCAGCAATGCTCCCTACGATGAGTCCAATGTTTTTGTCGATGAGTCAACCTTGTATCCGCTTACCACCGGTACCCCTGAATACAATGAAATCGCCATCTTGCTGAAGGACAACAAGGATCTGGCCGGGTTTGCAAGCACGCTGAAGAAACAATACCCCGGTTTGCTGGTAGAGAGTTGGAGGGAACTGGCGCCCGAACTTGATCTTACCATTTCCACAGTCAGGCAGAGCATGGTAATTTTCATGGGCATCATCATGCTGGCACTTGCTTTTGGAATCATCAATACCATGCTGATGGCAGTGCTGGAAAGAACCCGTGAACTGGGGATGCTGATGGCGCTGGGAATGACAAAAGGCCGGATTTTCCTGATGATTTTTTATGAAACAATATTGTTGGTGTTTACGGGCACCCCTTTCGGAGTTTTGGCCGGAGCTATGACCGTATATTACTTCAATGTCCACGGAATCGGACTCTCCAGATGGAAGGACGTATACGAAAGCTTTGGGTATAGTGATGTGGTGCGGACTAGTGTAAACAAGGAAGATTACTGGGTGATTATTATTTTGGTAGTGATTACTGCCCTTGTGTCTTCTCTGTTTCCGGCACGCAAAGCCGTCAGGTTAAATCCGGCGGAAGCAATTCGAAAATAAACTACAAGTAGTATGGAACCTATCATCGATGCGCATAACCTGGTGAAAGTATACAATGAAAAAGGCATTCCGGTGTATGCGGTGAACGGAGTGCACCTTCATATTGAGAAAGGTGAGTTTGTGGCTCTGGTGGGTCCTTCGGGTTCCGGCAAAACCACTGTCCTGAATATGATTGGCGGACTGGATAAGCCTGGCAAAGGGTATGTTCGGATTGCCGGTGTGAATATTTCGGAAATGAGTGCCGACAAACTGATACAGTTCCGGCTGCGTAACATTGGATTTGTTTTTCAGTCCTACAACCTTATTCCGGTTTTGACCGCGAAGGAAAACATTGAGTTCGTGATGTTGCTGCAAAAGCAAAAGGCTGAAGAAAGGGAGAAACGTGCCTTGGAACTACTGGCACAGGTGGGCATATCCGATAAAGCGGACATGCGTCCTTCCGAATTATCCGGAGGGCAGCAGCAGCGTGTGGCCGTGGCCAGGGCATTGGCTTCCAAACCACGATTCGTTCTCGCCGATGAACCTACGGCTAACCTGGATTCGGTTTCCGCGTCGAACCTCCTTGATATCATGGAAAAGCTGAACAGGGAGGAAGAGGTGACTTTCATTTTTTCTACCCATGACCAGCGGGTAATCGACCGGGCACACCGGGTAATCACCTTGCAGGATGGAAAGGTGGTTTCTGACACGAAAAGAACCTGAGCGAATGGGCATGAACTATTATAGTGGAAGTTTATGGCTGGCCCTGATTTTGTTTTTTCATCCTGACCTTCTTGCGCAGAACAGCAGCTCAAAACCGCTGATTCATGGATATATTAAAGACCTGCAATCACTGTCTTTTGAAGAGGACGCTTCAACGCTGCGCAGCATGAATCTTTTTCACAACCGCCTGAATTTCCGATGGGACATTTCTTCAGAATTTACGGCCCGGCTGGAAGCCCGTAACCGCCTGTTTTACGGCGACCAGTTAAAAAGTATGCCTGGCTTTGGAAAGCAAGTGGCTCGTGATGAAGGCTTGTTCAGCTTGACGAAATTGTGGGTCAATGAACCGGCCCTGGTGTTGACCTCCACCTTTGACCGGGCTTCACTTAAATATTCGAAGGGGCAAATCGGCATCACCATGGGCCGGCAGCGGGTAAACTGGGGTGTAAATACCATCTGGAATCCCATGGATATTTTCAATGCGTATAATTTTCTGGATTTTGATTATGAGGAGCGTCCCGGTTCCGATGCCATACGCATGCAGTATTTTTCTTCTGGCTTTAGCGCGTTTGAACTGGCCTATGCCGCAGCTGACCGCGGCAGGAAGCACACCGCGGCCGCTTTGTTTAAGTTCAATAAATGGAAGTATGATTTCCAGGTCATGGGCGGTATGTTAGATGAGGATTTAACCGCCGGTATGGCCTGGGCCGGCAATATTAAAGAAGCGGGGTTTAAAGGAGAGGTTTCCGCCTTCAGGAAGATCATGGGATCAGAAGAGGGAAGAGATGTATTGACCTATTCAGTGATGGCCGATTATTCTTTTAAATCATCCTGGTATGTATCGGCAGCCTTCCTGTACATTGATAATCCGCTTTCTGTTACGAGTTTTATGCAGGCATCAGGCGCCGTTTCGGTTTCCGCGAAAAACCTTATGCCCTTTCGGTGGTCTTTCTATTCCGGACTGCAAAAAATGTTTAATCCGGTATTTTCCGCCAATGTATCGATCGTGTATTCACCGGAGAAAAATAGTGTTATTCTCTTTCCCGCTCTTGCCTATTCCCTGGCGGATAATCTTAACCTTGACCTGACTGCGCAGTCCTTCTTCGCTCAGGAAAAAAATCGATATGTTACGGAAGGCACTACGTTGTTTCTTCGGTTCAGGTGGAGTTTCTGAGAGAATGCGGAATCTTTAAAGGAAGAGTTCAACCTATACCAGGTGTTTTTCGGCATGGTACGAAGACCTGACCAATGGGCCGCTTTCAACATACTTAAATCCTTTTTCAAGTCCGGCCTGCTTATACCTTTTAAAAACCTCCGGGTGAATAAATTCGGCGACTGGTAAATGAGAGCGGGTGGGCTGTAAATATTGTCCCAGGGTAAGTATGCTGACGCCTGCCTTTTTCAAATCGTCCATTGATTCAAGAACTTCCTTTTCGGTTTCTCCCAGTCCCAGCATGATTCCCGATTTCGCCCTCACACCGGCTGTACTGATCCGGTTTAAAGCTTCAAGGGAGCGATCGTACTTGGCTTGTATGCGTACCTGCCTGGTGAGACGACGTACTGTTTCGAGGTTATGCGAGATTATTTCAGGGGCTTCATCAATGACCAGCTGCAGGTTTTCCCATTTGCCCTGAAAGTCAGGAACAAGTGTCTCGAGCGTGGTTCCGGGGCTGAGCAGCCGGATGGCCCGTATGGTTTCCACCCAGATGGCCGAACCTCCGTCTTTCAGGTCGTCGCGGTCAACAGAAGTGATGACACAATGCTTCACCCCCATCAATTTTACCGAGTTGGCCACCCGCATGGGCTCATCGGTTTCCACGGCACCGGGTCGCCCGGTGGCAACCGCACAAAAGGCACAGGAACGGGTGCAGATGTTCCCGAGTATCATGAACGTTGCGGTGCCTGCGCCCCAGCATTCGCCCATGTTCGGACAATTGCCGCTGGAACAGATCGTATGAAGTTTATTCTGACTGACCAGGTCCCGTACCTTGCGGTATTCTTCACCGATAGGCAGTTTTACTTTCAGCCATTCCGGTTTACGCGGTTTTTCGTTAAGGGATTCTTTCGTCGCTGTAGTCTCGCTCATGCTTGAAATGGCTATTGGCCTTTACCATTTTCGGCCGTACATCAACGTTAGATAAAACGTCAAAAACAGCTGTTTGTTTTCAGTAAACGCCATAATCGGTATTTCTTCCGGATACAGATCGGCAATGACTCCGATCTCCAGTGACTTCACGTCTTCAAAGATGGGGGCATATTCAAAATTAAACCCAAACTTGAGGTAGCCGCCGGGTTTGATAAAAATCCTGTCAAGTCCTTCCGTGAAAGGGGCCCGGCCATAAATGTTGTCCACGAAATGTTCGTTGGGGTCGTAACGCTCGGTAATGACCACAAATTCACCGAAAGTGCCGGTGGGTTCAAGAATGTTCAGGTAAATGGGTTTGAGTATACCGAGGGAAAGTCCACCGGAATATACAGCACGGATTTCCACGCCGTTTCTTTCTGCCTTGCTGTACAGGGTACGTTGCCTTCCTGCCCCCAGCCTGAGAATACTGAAAGCATTCAGTTTGCCGTATACATACGATCGCGCATTGTCAAAAGCCTGGTTAACGGACTTGATTTCTTTCGGGTGTTTCAATCCGACATAATCCGCCTCAAACATCAGTTTCTTGTAGCCGGTCAGGTTGAAGGATCTCCTGAACTGAACTCCCCAGCCGGATGTGTGAAAATTGAGACCGCCGGTGGCTTCGTTTTTAGTCAGGTAAGGTTTTTCCTCAACGTATTCATTCGGATTGTTTTGTGCAAAAAGTCCGGTTCCTGGTAACACCAGAAGCAGAAAAAAGCCCATCCAGAATGATTTCATCCCTACAAATATACGAGGATTTTGAGCTGCACTTTCCTGGTAGCTTGTGATGCATTAATTTTACAACATGGCTACAGTAATAACCCGGTATGAGGGGGAACTCCGGACCCGCGCACGGCACCTTGCTTCCGGTACGGAGATCATAACAGATGCTCCTCTGGATAATCATGGGAAGGGTTCCGCTTTTTCTCCAACTGATTTATTATCAGCGTCTTTGGGGAGTTGCATGCTGACGCTGATGGGGATCGCCGCCAACACGCACGGGATTCAAATGGACGGCACTACCATCGAAATCACCAAAATCATGGCCGCCGACCCGCGCCGGGTGGCTGAGGTAAAAATAGATTTCACATTTCCGGGATTGAGTTTCAGTGATAAAGAAAAAATTATTCTGGAAAGAGCCGCCCGTACCTGTCCGGTGGCCCTGAGTCTTTCTGACGAGTTGGTACAGAGCATTCGCTTCAATTGGTGAATCATGGATGTCAGAAAAATGTTCATGCTCGAAGCGGTCCGTGTTGCCAGAGAAGGGCTGGAGCAAGGCAAAGGCGGGCCTTTTGGCGCCATCGTGGTGAAGGATGGTGTAATCATCGGTAAAGGCGCAAACATGGTGCTGTCCACCAACGATCCTACCGCGCATGCGGAGGTACAGGCCATCCGGGAAGCTTGCCGTCACCTTCAGGATTATCAGCTAGGCGGATGCGATATTTACACCACGTGTGAACCCTGTCCGATGTGTATGGGCGCCATTTATTGGGCAAGACCTGACCGGGTGTATTATGCCGGTACAAAAGCGGATGCGGCTTCGGCTGGTTTTGATGATTCTTTCATTTATGAAGAGTTGACCGTTTCACCGGAGGATCGGAAAATTCCAATGATCCAGATAATGCGGGAGGATGCTTTGCCTTTATTTCAGCTTTGGAGTGTTTCCCCCTTTAAAAAGCCGTATTGAAGGTATGGCCTGTATCAGGGGATACCAGAGTTCAGTCGTAGGATGCAGGTATATAACAGGATTGAACAGCCGAAAAAAAGTGTGTATTTATTTTGACCACAGGGTCCTTTAATAATGCTTCGTTATTCAAAGCGCAGGACTTTAATGGGGCTGATACCCGAAATGATTTTTGTAGGCAATACCATAATAATTGTTCCGGATAAAAGAACCGTCAGATTGATGATCAGCCAGCCGCTGAAGGTGAAATTTACAGGTACCTGGGATAAATAATAGGATTCTTCAGGCAATGTGAGCAGTCCGGTTTTTATCTGTATGAAGGCCAGGCCCAGTGCGATGATATTTCCCAAAAGCATGCCTTTCAGTAAAATATAAATGGTTACAGAACCAAAAACGCTACCGATGAAATGGTCGGAGGCCCCGATTGATTTGAGAATCCCTATTTCTCTGGTATTCTCCATGATCAGTACCAGGAGGGTGGATAGCATGGTGATGATGGCTACCAGGACAATCAATCCGATAATCACAATAACATTCAGATTTTGCAGTTCCAGCCAATTAAACAACTGCGGGTACAGTTCTTTTGTACTTTGGGTGTTTAGCTCTGCCCCGGCTTTGTGGTAGATCTGTTGAAAGATAGGGTCCTGGTCCATGGATTTATCCGTGAAGACTTCATACCCTCCCGTTTGGCCGGGTTTCCAGTTGTTCACCTGTTGGAGCATTTTCAGGTCGCAGAGCAGGTAAAGGTTGTCGAATTCCTCGCTGAGTCCTGTATTGTAAATACCGCTGATTTTGAGTTTCCTGACTTTACGGTCGTCCTGTATGAAAAAGACAAGAAAACTGTCGTCCTTCCGTAGCTGAAGTTTTTTGGCGAGATTTTCTGAAATAAGAACTTCCGTGGAATAGGTGCTGTCATGCATCTCCGGCATTCGGCCTTCTTTTATCTTTTCCTTAAAGAAACTGCTTTCAAAATCCCCGGTGATGCCTTTTAAAACCACACCCTGAATATCTTCCTTCGTTTTCATGAGGCCGGCCTTCATGATATAGGGTTGTACGTGCCTTACGCCGGGGACAGCGCGAAGCTCACTGATTTTATGGTCATCTAGATACACCGGCGACTCTTCAAATGAATTGTCTGTTTTAAAGGCGCTGATGCGAAAGTCAGCTACAAAACCAGTTACTTTGCGTGTGATTTCATTCCTGAATCCTGTTACAACCATTACCGATAGGAGCATGGCGGCAATCCCCAGTACAATGCCTGCAATAGCAATCCGAATAACCGGTTTGGTGGTTGCATTTTGTATTCCCTCCGACCGTATCAGCCTTCGGGAATAAAAACGGATAAGCTTGTATGATGACATTTTTTAAATTGCAACGAAGTTAAATGTAAAGAACCTTAGGCATGGCAGAATTATGAAGAATTTAAGATTTGAATTACCGTATCGCTCGTTCCGGGTGCTCTGTGCCGCTGTTTTTATGCTGAGTATGGTATCCTGCAAAGCGCAAATTCCGGCTGGCGCAATGAAAACAGGTGCTGATCAAACCGAGAAATGGTTGCCTGTATTGAAAGGGAAACAGGTGGCGCTTGCCGCCAATCCCACCTCCATGATTGGCAAGGTACACCTGGTGGATTCCATGCTTCGCCTCGGAATTCGTTTCAGGGCGGTTTTTGCTCCCGAACACGGTTTCAGAGGGAATGCCGAGGCCGGTGAACTGGTGGAAGGAGGTGTGGATAAGGAAAGCGGTGTCAAAGTTATTTCCCTTTACGGCGATCATAAAAAACCGCTGCCCTCTGACCTGGAGGGTATCGATATCATTGTTTTTGATATCCAGGACGTGGGAGTCAGGTTTTATACCTATATCAGTACGCTGCAGTATATGATGGAAGCGGCGGCGGCAACGAGAAAACCCTTGCTGATTCTGGACCGACCCAATCCCCATGGAAACTATACGGATGGACCGGTACTGGATACTGCATACCGCTCCTTCGTAGGGATGCAGAGCGTTCCGGTCATTCATGGGATGACCGTGGGTGAGTATGCCACCATGCTGAACGGTGAACGTTGGCTGGAGGGTGGACTGCCCTGTGATCTGAGTGTGGTTCGTATGTTGAACTGGAAGCATTCCGACGATTATCAATTGCCGGTGGCCCCATCCCCCAACCTGCCCAATACAGCCTCCATACGATTGTATCCTTCCCTCTGTTTTTTTGAGGGAACGGCGGTTAGTCTGGGCCGTGGTACAGATCTGCCCTTTCAGTGTTATGGATTTCCAGGTAACCCCGGTGGCACCTATGCATTTACTCCGCAAAGTATCAAAGGGAAATCGGTTCGCCCAATGTATGAAGGGCAGGAGTGCAGGGGCGAAAGGCTGGACAAGGAGGCGTTCCGATTCGACCGGCTCCAGTTGAAATGGTTATTGAAAGCATACAAGAATTTTCCAGAGAAGGATAAATTCTTCAATCCATTTTTTGATAAACTCGCCGGAGGCACTTCCCTTCGTGAGCAGATCATCGCAGGATGGGATGAAGAACGGATTCGTTCATCCTGGCAAAGCGGGCTGGAAAGCTTTCGCAGTATACGCAGTAAATACCTGCTCTATCCCTGATAAAAAGCACCCTGCCAAATGGCAAGGTGCTTTCGTTTTGTCTGGTAATTTCTGATTTTTTATTGTACTGTGAAACGGAAGTGACTACGCTGTGTTCCCTTTTGGACGATCAGCAGGTAAGCGCCTTTCGCGTAGGTATTGACCGGAATTTCTGAAGCATTATCGCCCGTGTTGGCGTAACGTACCTCCTGCATCAATTCACGTCCCGACATGTCACAAACCTTTACAGTATAATCAGCATTGTCTTCAGAAGTAAAGGAGAAGAAGAGGATGTCCGTTACCGGATTCGGGAATCCGTTCAGATTCATATTGTTTCCTTCAAGTACCCTTGTGCTGATGCTACCGGTACTGAAGGTTACAGGGCTGGTCCAACTGCCTGCAGTGCCCCCGCATTTACCTTTAAGCTCGATGTAATAGGTGGAGTTCGGTTTAAGCCCCCTCAATTCATAACTTCCGGTATTGGTGGTCGCCTTGAGGATGATGTTTCGTACACCACCGGTATTGATGTCGACCAGCCTGATGCGGATCGTATCCATCGGATTGAGATTACTCCAGCGGATGGAGGCTGTGGAAGGACTCACACTGTAAACCGATACGATGCCCATGAACCCGCAGGTGTCGATGGTTTTGAAGTAGGCCGAAGGAGAGAACGGACTGGTATACCCGTTGCAGGTACTGTTCACCTGCCATTCGTAATTGGTGTTGGACTGTAAACTGTATAACTGGGCTCCGGTGGCATTGGCGTTGCCTGCAAAACGACGGTAGTTGAAAGTACTGGCACCTACCGGACGGTAACGTACCACAAAGGAGTCAGCCGTCGTGTTGTACCAGCGAACCATCGCCCTTACAGGAGTGATGTTGTCGGTGCGCAGATGTTGGGGAACTGAACCGCAGAACAAAGGCGTGCCCAGGGTTTTAAAGCTGGAAGTGGTGCTCATATAGCTTCCTGATGTGCAAACAAGTTCAGCCGTCCATAAATACACCGTGCCCGGCAGAAGGTTGTTAATACGGAGAGTTGACAGGGTACCGGCAATTTCCTTCATCTGAATGTTCGCGGTTCCGGCTTCCCAGTACCGGATGATGTAACGCTCACCGGTGATGGCCGGATTCCAGCCCAGCATGGCGGTGGTATCACTGAGATCATAGGAAGTAAGCATGTCCGGATTGAGGCATGTCTTGGCATTTACGCCCTGCGCCTGCATGCTCGTACTACCGGAGATGCAGCCGAATGCATTGGTGGCCGTTACACTGACCAGGCCTGGCGTAGTTACATTGATGCTGGCCGATGCGGAGCCGGTCGACCATTGGTAAGTGACCGCAGACGGTTCAAATGCGTTGA
The DNA here is from genome assembly GCA_016788185.1 of Bacteroidia bacterium. GTDB lineage: Bacteria > Bacteroidota > Bacteroidia > AKYH767-A > OLB10 > JAJTFW01. The sequence goes on from JAEUTF010000077.1 coordinate 17,942, forward strand.
GCTGGAAGGCCATGTTGGGAATGTAGGTGATGGAAATACTGGGATTCATGGGTTTCGGATACACCGTTACCGTTACAGAATCCACATCGGTTACATTTCCGTTGTTGTCTCTTGAATATACATAATACGTACCTGCCTGGCTGGCGGAAATTGTGGCACTGGTTTGTCCGCCGGGTGACCAGAGGTAATTGGTACCACCATTCGCGGTAAGCACTACATTTCCACCAAAGCAGAAACTGGTATTGCCTGTATTGGAGATGCTCAGCACGGTGGGAGAAGAAGCCTGGGTGATGGTTACCGGACTGCTGGTAGCCGTACAGCCTCCGGCATTGGTGGCAACAACACTATAGGTTCCGGCACTGGAAACAGTAATGGAAGCGGTGGTTTGACCTCCTGGCTGCCACAGATAGGAAGTGCCTCCGCTGGCGGTCAGTGTGGTGATTTGACCTGTATTCAGCGCCGTAGGGCCGTTCACAGTAATGGAAGGGCTTGGAGCTGCATTCACAGTAACATTAATAAGATTGGTCACTGCGGTACATCCGTTTGTGCTGCTTACTACCGCACTGTATGATCCGCTGGAGGTAGCAGTTATACTGGCGCCGGTCTGTCCGGTCGACCACTGATAGCTTACACCACCGCTAGCTGTCAGCTGAACCGATCCTCCCTGGCAAAAGCTGGTGGTGCCCGAAGCAGAAATGCCGGCAACAGGCTTGGTATTGACGGTGACTGCAACCACCTGCGAGGTGGCTGAGCAATTGGCTCCTGCCGAAACGGTGACTGAATAATTTCCCGAATTGCCTACGGTGATTTGCTGGCTGGTGCTACCGTTCGACCAGGTGTAGGAATACCCGGATGGAGCGCTTAGCGTTACCGACCCTCCCTGGCAGAAAGTAGTAGGGCCGCTGTTACTGATTACTGCGGATGGTGCTGCCGTTACATTGATGCTTACCGGCGAGGAAGTAGCCGAACAACCGTTACTGTTTGTAACGGTAACCATGTAATTACCTGCACTGCCCACCTGAATACTCTGTGAGCTGGCCCCGTTCGACCAGGCGAAACTGCTTCCCGGGGAAGCGGTGAGGGTGATATTTTGTCCCTGGCAAATGGTGCCGGAACCGTTCATGGTGATAGAGGCTGTCGGTGCACTGTTCACGGTAACATTCACCGGGGCAGAAACCGCAGCACAACCACTGCCATTGTTAACGGCAACTGTGAAGGAGCCATTTTGCGAAACGGTAATGGACTGAGTCGTTTGACCGTTTGACCAGCTGTAGGAGGTTCCGCTTTGAGCGGTAAGCGTTACCGAACCGCCCTGGCAGAAAGTGGTGGAGCCGGAGGGGCTGACGGTGGCCACCGAAGTGCCGCAGGCGGCCTGATTGGGATTCAGGTTTAAACCTGAATTTCCACTGAGCAGGATGCGGTCAATTTCAATATTTGAATTAGAAGCGGTCAGGGAAAGGATGTACTGTTTGTTCATCAGATTGTTGTAGCTGATGGCTTGTCCGCTGCAGGCGTCCAGGCTGTACCACTGCCAGGTGGTGCTGGTTATACAGCCAATACTCTTGCTGTTCATGCCGCTGACAGCGATTCCGATGGCACCGCCGCTTGCATTTTTGCTGCGGGCACGTACCCATACATATAGATTGCTGGCTGCCCTCGGCGTAAAGTTGTATTCCAGGGAAGGCGGTGTGCTGACATTAAAGGAGACATAGGAAGTATAAATCCTGTAATCACCGGGAGTGGTTCCGGCAGGCACTTCGGTTTTGATTTGAGCAGAGGAATTGGAGTTGTCGAAAAGTTCGGCTTCAAACTGAAAATCTTTTGACCAACGCTCAGGGTGTTCGTATTGATGCCATCCGTCCAGCTGATAGAACACCTTGGCGGAAGGATTGCTGGCATCGTAAATATATACGGAGCCCTGCCTTCTGAATTCCACATTCAGCGAATCGTTGTTCAGTTTGAATTTACCGGTAGAAACCATCGGAGCATTGTTGATGGTGTTGGCATCAACCATTTGCGCCGTGGTGATGACATATTTTTCCACACCGTTCAGTTTACGAACGGCTACCAGTTGACGGTTATCGCCTGTATAGAAGAGGTATTTCGGATTGTTTGGTGTAAGCGTGGTGCTACTCAGGAAATAGCGGGGTACATCACCGCTTAACAGCGTACCTGAACGAAGATAGTTTTCATAGCGTGAAGTGATGGCCTGTGCGTACACGGGCATCACCGTTTGCCATCCCCAGTTTTTTGAATCAGGAAATGGAGCTGCGAGACTGAAATATCCGGAGTAGAAAAATTCGGAACCCCATGCGGAAAGCACTTTTAACATGGCCAGGTACTGTGCCGGCCGTACGTTCACCGTCTCGTCAATATTCCATCCGGCGCTGACAAACGGCGACATCAGGTCATCGCCGTTTTGAAGTTCGAGGTATTTGCAATCTGCAAACCATCCCAGGCCATGCCATGCACCGGCCCATGCTTTCCAGTTGTTGGGCCACCGTGGGTAGAAGTCGCCGGTCGGGTAATATTTTCCGTTGATCGGTGTATTGATGGTTTTGGCATAGTTCCACAACGGGCGATAGTCAATCTGTCCGTCCAGTGCATAGTGCGTGAATTTCGTACCGGGACTGGCGCTCATAAACTGATCTCTGTAGAGTTTGGTCTGGTAAGCATATTTGTACCCACGGTAATCATTGACTGAAGGAAGAGCAAGCGAATTATAGTCCGCCTGGATGGAAGGATCGCTGCTCACCACCACTCCGTTTTTACTGATCAGCGGGATGCACTCTCCGTTTTCGTTCAGAATGTCGAGCGGACGGCCGAGAGCGGTAACAAGGCTTTGCAACTTGGCACGTTGTGCCTGACCATCCGCAATGATGGATGATGCGGGAGCGACCGGCGACCATGTTTTGGAAGTGGTGACGGTTCCGCTGGTGCTTAAAAACTGGTTGCTGGCATCTTTCAGATAATGGTTATTGGAAAGATTTTTATTGGTGATGTTTCCGCCGATTTGCGGCCAGAAACAAATGGCGGAAGTTTTATAGCCTGGATTTCTTTTGGCTACTGCCGTTAAAGCTGCAGAAACCACATTGTTGGTGTCAGCATAGTTGGCAGCAGATGAATAGGAGCCGATGTTTGGGCTGACCAGGAAATAGTAGTTCCAGTTATTGTGAAACTCTTCGGTATTCACCTTGCAGTTGCTTACCATTTGCTGCCTGCTGACATTCGGCTGTTGGTACCCGGAGAAATACTCAATGCCAAACCAGATGAAATTCCTGTTTAATGAATGACCGGGTTTGAACCGCGGCAAAGGATAAGATAACAATTGTTGCTGTGCAGATAGATTGCCTGTAGCGTACTCCAAAGAATCATACGTCTGGGCTTGAACGAGGCCCATCATACATAATAATGGAAGTAGTAATAATTTTTTCATCGCTGCTTGTTTTTTTATTTTTTGGCACAGGCTTTGCATTTGTCGTGTTGGTTTGTTGTTTTTGTGCCTGTGGCAAGATATCCGCCGGGGCATCCTTTATGTGGTATTTATCCGTTCAATCTTGTCATTGAAAGAATCCGGGTATTTATGACATTGTTTTCTTCTGATTGGCCATGGATAATGGAAAAATGCACGCTTTGTGCCGGCCTTCTGTCGAAAAAGTGAAAAGGTCTGTTTGTAAGAAAATAGCATGAAAGGAGTTCAGGGGTTGTCCACAGCAGGAGAAACCGCCTTCCCTTAAAACTATTTCAAAATAAAAAACCCCGCCGAAGCAGGGTTTTTTATTTGGCATTTCCGTGTGTGCGGATCAATATACTATTGTGTGGATACAATCCGGATGCGTTGGGTGTGCTGCGGGGTGCTGATTTCAGCGATATAAATGCCGCCCGGCAGGTGTGTGGTGCCGTACTCAATTCGGGTTTCACCGCTCATCACCTGGCTGTTGTCCAGTATCACATCGATTAATTTACCGGTTGCATCGAACAAGCGGATGCTGACCGGGCTCTCATCGCTCAGTTCAAAAGCAAAAGTAATCATGCTGCTGAAGGGATTGGGGTAGGCGATAAAATTACTGTTTTCGCTCAGCACTTCTCCCTCGCGGCAAGGTATCGTTACCGTGTAAGGATTGGAGAATACCCCGCAGGATCCAAGCTGTGCCCTCATTTTATATACGCCGGCGGTGGTGGCAGAGTATACGGTGCTGGTTCCGGTGTATACCACCACGTTGTTTTTATACCACACATAGGTGCTGGCATTCGAGTTGCTTACATTGAATCGTACACTGCCTCCCTGGCAAAAGGACAAGGGGCCGCTGGGCGTGATGGTGAAGGTGGCCACCGGATTCACCGTGATGGTAGTGGCCGATGAGGTCGAGGAACAGCCGTTGGACTGACTGACACTTACATAATAATTACCGGCGGCAGAAGCGGTGATGGATTTTGTGGTAGCTCCATTTGACCATAAGTAGCTTGTTCCTGTACTGGCTGTTAACGCCACACTGCCTCCCTGGCAGAAGGTGGTGGAGCTTCCAGCTGTGATGGTAGGTGTAGGAGCAGTACCGGTTCCGACACTTACTGCAGTTGCAGATGAAGTAGCGGAACAGCCTCCGGCTTGAGTAACCCTTACTGTATAATTGCCCGAAGTACTGATGGAAACAGATTTTGTGGTAGCACCATTCGACCAGAGGTAGGCGGTACCGTTAGAGGCTGTCAGCGTGACACTTCCTCCTGAGCAAAAGGTGGTAGGACCACTGGCGGTGATGGTGGGAACAGGCGCTGATCCGGTCGTGATGCTGGTGCCAAAGGAAGTGGCCGAGCAGCCACCACTCTGTGTCACACGCACCGTATAGGTGCCGGCTGTGCTGACGGTAATCGAAGAGGTGGTTTGACCATTGGACCAGAGATAGGCAATGCCGGTGCTGGCGGTGAGTGTCACACTACCTCCGCTACAGATACTGGTAGGTCCGCTGGCGGTGATGCTTGGTATGGGTGCTGAGCCCACCGTTACCGTGGTGGCGGCCGATGTGGCAGAGCATCCTCCGCTCTGTGAAACCCTCACCGTATAATTTCCGCTTGAGCCGGTAGTGATGGCCTGTGTCGTAGCTCCATTCGACCAGAGATAGGCCGTACCGGCAGTGGCGGTCAGCGTAACATTACTTCCCGTGCAAAACGTGGTAGGTCCGGAAGCTGTGATGTTGGGTACAGGCGCTGAACCAATACTAACGGTGGTGGGAGCCGATGTGGCAGAACATCCTCCGCTTTGTGAAACCCTGACGGTATAGCTGCCTGCGGTGCTGGCAGTGATGGAGGTGGTAGTCGCCCCGTTCGACCACAGATAGGCTGTGCCGCTGCTGGCGGTTAGAACCACGTTTCCGCCCGTACAGAAGGTAGTCGGACCGTTGGCGGCAATGGTAGGTGTGGGAGCACTACCCACACTGACCGCCGTAGCTGCCGATGTCGAGCTGCAACCACCGGTTTGTGTAACCGTAACGATATAATTGCCGGTACTGTTTACATTGATGGTTTTCGTGGTAGCCCCGTTTGACCATAGGTAAGAGGTGCCGGTGTTGGCGCTCAATGTTACGCTACCTCCGGTGCAAAGTGTAGTGGATCCGCCGGGAGTGATGGTGGAGGGGGTGACCGCATTTACTGTAACGCTAACCGGGCTGGAAACCCTGGTGCAGCCATTGGTGCCGGTGACGGTAACTGTATAAGATCCGGAGGTACCGGCATTGATGGATTTGGTGGTGGCTCCGGTAGACCATAGGTAAGGTCCGCTGGCTGCGCTCGAAGTCAGGGAGATTGTACTACCCTGGCAGATGCTGAGTGAGCCGCTATAGGTTATGGTATTGCTGGGCAGGGCATTGACAGTAACCGTGGCGGGTGAAGAGGTGGCCGAGCCGGCAGCACTGGTTACGGTGACGGTGAAAGTACCGGAACTATTGACGTTTATTGATTGTGTGGTACTTCCGTTTGACCACAGGTAGCTGTTGCCGCTGTTCGCCGAAAGCGTGACACTTCCGCCCTGGCAGAAGGTGGTGGAGCCATTCGGTGTAATGGTAGCGGTGGCGGTAATACCACAGGGAGCTGCATAACTGCTGTAATAATTCCCCGAAGTCGGGGTAATGGTGATCAGGTCAATTTCAAAATTCGTATTCGTTGGAGTGATCGTGATTTTCTGATTACTCAGTGCAAGGTTGGGCAGTGTCATAATGGCCCCGTTGGAGGCATTGTAACGGTACCATGTCCAGTTCGTGTCGGTAATACAGGTTACACTGAAAGTCGGTGTTCCGTTTACACTCAGATTAAATCCGGTGGAAACGCCGCCTCGGCTGCGGGCACGTACCCATACATAATGAGTGGTCGGTGTGGTACCGCGCGGGGTAAAATTGTATTCAGCACCCGTTGCTCCTTTAAACGTAAGGTAGGTGGTGTAATTGCGGTAATCGCCCGCTGTTGTACCGGCCGGCACCTGTGTTTTCAACTCAAAGTTGGCGCTGGTGTTGTCAAAAATTTCTGCTTCCAGATTAAAGGTCTTACTCCAGTAATACGGATGTGTGCTCTCATGCCAGGCGTCCAGTTGGTAAAAAACCGGTGCGCTTACATTGGTTTTATCGTATATATAGGTGCTGCCCTGGCGGCGGATTTTGAAGGAAATGGTTTGTCCATCGATCTTGATGCTGGCATCTCCTTCGAGTTCAGCATTCCCGGTCATGTTGGAATTGGGCTGAATGGTTCCGGTGATGGCATAGCGGGCCTGGGTATTGTGTTTTCGGGCGATAACAAGTTTCCTGAAATCACCGGCATAGAAAGTATAGCCGGGCTTTCCGTTTCCGCTGGAAATACTTTGTGGTACATCGCCGGCAAGCAACGTGCCATTGAAAAACAGATCATCATAGCGGCTGGCGATCGCCTGCGCATAGCCGGGTATAGCCATTTGCCAGACATAGTTTGATGGATTCTGGTACGGGGTGCTGGTTACGAAATATCCACATCCGAAATTTTCGGCACCGGCCATCGAAACCGCCTTGAGGAATCCGAGCCATTGGGCCGGACGAGGAATCACTTCTTCATTGCTGTTCCAGCCTGGACTCACCACGGGTGAAAAGAGCTTGTCGCCCAGCGTAATTTCTTCATGTCGTCCTTCAATCATGAACTGCCATCCATGGGCTGCTCCCTGCCAGTATCTCCAGTTGCCGGGCCATTGCATATAAATGTCGTTGCTGGAATAATATTGATTGTTGGTGAATGACTGCAGCGTTCTGGTTTCTGCCCAGTCCCAGGCATACACCGGATGTCCGTTCAGATAGTAATGGTAAATCCTGGTATTGGTCAGTCCGCTGAGCGTTCTCCACTCGTTCATGTAAGCATTGGTAAGCCGCTTCATGCCGCGGGCCTTGTATTTTTTCCAGGAACCTAAACCGCTGGCCGTATAGGCTGAAGTTGCCGCCGGATCCTTTTGGAGCGCGGCATCGGTCCAGCTCGGAATGACTTCCCCGTTTTCGAACAGGAGGTCAATCGGTCTGGTCATTTTGGTGGTCAGCTGTGTCAGGTAATAACGTTGTGTTTGTCCATCCAGTCGCAGCGAATCCAATGGACTTTCTGGGCTGATCGTTCTGCCTGAAGTCGTGATGTTGCCATACATGTCAAGGTATTGACCCGCATTGTTCCTCAGGTAGGAGTTCGAGGGCAGCGTTTTACTTTCAATGTAGGGCGTGGTGGATGATTTGCCGATCACTTTTGGGCTGAGCTGCGGCCAGTAGGTATTGGCGGAGGTTTTCCAGGAAGGATTCTGGTTGGCCAGTTTTACCCATGCACCGTCAAAATTGTTGGTGTCTCCGAAAGTGGAATACCGGGAGGTGTTGCTGGTAACCATCAAAGCGTAGTTGAAGTTTTTCACCAGTTCAATTTGCACCTCTTTGCTTCTTCGTACAAGGGTGGATTGCGAATAAGAGCTGGTGCCGTCGCCTGCTACGTGTGCGGGATTAAATACCTGGAAATTCGGGAACAGCGTTGATGAGGGTTTGTTGCGGGCGGCAGGGAAGGTTTTCAATTGCACGAGGGCGTCCACATTTGAATTTGGGTGCCCCGGTGCATATTCCGTTGGATCCACACCGGCGGTTACCGGTGAAGGGGCAGGAGGTGCCACCGTTGAATTTGCGAATGTATAAGACCGGCGTTGCGTAAAATCCTGGTAATGTTTGTATATCATATTGTTTGGTAACGCATAGGTATACAGGGCGATTTCATCCATATCACCAACGTATTGATAGTAGGAGGTGTTTGTATTGAGGTCAATGATGTTGTTGTTGGTACTTCCGCTGTTGGAGGGAATTACGCCGGCGGCCACTGATTTAGAAAATCCTGCCGGCAATTGACCGTCTACCCAGATTTCCTTTACGCCTGATTTGGCATTGTATTTAAAAACCAGATGGTGCCAGTTGCCATCAACATAATAACCATACGTTGCGCGGCCAATTGCTTCCAGATCGAGATCCCAGTTGTCGGTGACAGCGGTACTGCTTCCCGTGGGAATGGATTTGGTAGTAAACCGAAAGTAAGGAAAGCAAAAACGAATACTGATGGCACCGTCTCTTCTCGTTACAAATTGCACGACTTCGTTGATATTGGCAGCTGGCCGGAACAGCATTTCAAACGTGAACCCGCTGTCCGGTGAAAAAGCCACATTGGATGTGATCGCCCTTGATGTTTTTCCCAGCGTGAGGTATTTCCCAACACTTGTGTTCGCCTGCGCATTGCTGATGGTATAAGGGGATTGGAAATACGTAGTGTTCAATGGCGCAATGCCCATGGAATCGGCCAGCGAGTTGCTGGTATTAAATGTCCAATAGTGCCTTGGGGTCCAGTTTTGTGCCTGTATTGAAGTACTTAGAATGGAGCCGGCTACCAGTGCAGCCAGTAAAAACCATTTGCTGGGGTTTTTAATCATTTTAAGTTTCATTTTGTTGTGTATGGTTTGTTTGGTGTGTTTGGGCAATACAATTCCGCATCCCGCTTGGGGCGTTTTTCTGGATTTCAGGAAAACATTTTGTTTAGATTGTACTTGCCAAATATATTTCAAAGGATCAATTGAACAACAGCTGTCAATAGAAAGTTATGTAAATTATTGATTTACAGCAGTAAAAAAAATTAATTGTCAATAAAAAATTGGCATTAGCCAAATAAAATTATGTGTTCACCACTAATTTTATGAAGTTCGCCCATATATTTCTCAAACCGTTGGCCCCGGAATTCGGTAAGTTGGCCAATAAAAAGCAATAGTTTGAGCTTAAAAAATCAGGGGTTTCGCCATTTAAAACAACTTAAATTTCTTTGAAAGATGATGTAGCCCGGCGAATGAAAACTGAGCTAAATCATAGTTTTTCGACTTGACCTTTTTCATTAAATAAGCAATCAGGAGAAAAGACATTTCTACATGATGACATTAAGGTTTCCTTCCTTGTTTTGACGCATTCCGTTCGGGCTGGAGGCGGTCACCTTGTAGACATACGTCCCCATGGGGACTTTTTGCCCCTGGAAGGTGCCGTCCCAGCGTTCGTTGGCATTGGAACTTTCAAAAATGAGTTGGCCCCAACGATTGAAAATCTGCATCCTGAAATCTTTAATGGCTTCTCCGGCAACACCAAAAGTGTCGTTTAGGCCATCCCCGTTTGGGGTAAACGTATTGGGTACATATAAAGTGATGGCAGGAACAATCTCCACTTCATTGGAAATACTGAATACCTGGGCTTGCCCGGTTTTGTAGGCAATCACCCTGTATTTACGGCTGCTGGAAACCTGTGCATCGGATGATCCGGCCTGCAGGCAAAGTAGCAGTGTCAGGGGCAAGACACTATTTAGAAAGGACTTTAGTAATCGGGGCATATCAGAGTGAATTAATACCTGCAAACTAGCTCCTCCATACGGCATGAAAATCTCATTTCTTCTGTCGAGGCACTTTTGCAAGAAAAGCAATCATAAATTGGATCCCGGGAGTGCTTTTTGGGGCGATGACAGAGGGCAGGACCTTCACGATCGCCGTTTTAATCCTTGATTGTCAGTGTAAGAAAAGTGTCCCACCTGGTTCAGAATGACATAAAATTGAACGGGCTCCGGCCTTAATTGTATGATTTACTCTCATCCTGAAGTTCCGGTCAGACCATTAAAATTCATCAACCGGTCTATGTTGAAAGGGTTTGGTGGGCCTTGTTTTTTCAAGAGCGAATGAAAAAAGGGTGTTGGCTGGTGAGTGTGGCGAAGGGGCGGTGCCACTGCGTTCAGCCATCCGGCTTTATTTTCCCTGGAAGTATACTTGGGCGTAGGGTGGCTCGATCAGCGGGATCAGGCTTTTCGCCACAAATGAGATCAGGTGCGGGGGTGAGAGGAGGGGTAAAAAGTTCATCCGGCAGAGAAAATAATTTTCAACAGCAGTGCCGGCGCTGATTTTTCTATTTATATTTGAATAGAGTTATGGAAAAATGAATCGTGATTTGCTTTTCGATGCACTTGAGTTGAAGATCCGGATAAGGATATACTAAAGGCTGTACGTATGTACGGCCTTTTCTTATTGTGTGAACCAATAAACCTATAGGTTATGCATACAAAACAACAACTCAATGAAATGAAACACGAGCACGATCAATGGCAGGATCGTCTGCGTTTCTACAAGGATGAAATTTCACACTTCAACAACCACCTCGGACGATTATCCATCTCCGGCGGGGGACAGGATGTGATGGCCAATGTGGAGCGTTTTCAAAATCAGTTTATCCGTCAGCGGGAAGTGCTGGATATCATCCGGCATGATTTTAAACAACACGAAAACCTGATTGAAGCACTGGAGGTCGGCCGGGCAGCCGAGCCCAATGATGGTATCCAGAGGATTCATTCCATTCAGCGCGATAAACTGGAGCAGTTTGAAAATATTTTCCACGATCTGAGGAATGAGTTTAACGTATTCCTGAATAAGATCGAGTAGCGCGTTGCCGGTTATTTCAGAAGAGCAGGACCATGGCCAGGGCCATGCAGAGTAGTAGTATTTCTTCGGCAATATAAAGTAACTGCTGCCGGCCTGCTGATTGTTTGTGGTTCATTCTGGAAGGAGCTGTGAGGGTATTGCCGCAAATTAGTGGCAGGGTTCAACCGTGTGTATCAAAAAGCGGATAAATCTTTCAATCCCCTTACACTTTGTAATCATGCAGATTGATCCGTCGCTCACAAAATGCGATTTCCTCTTCAATATTATTCGAGCAAATGATGATGGTTTTTGCTGCAGCGAAATTTTCAATCATATTTCGATACCAGGAAGTGCCCTGTCGGTCGAGGTTGGAGAGCGGCTCGTCCATCAGCAACACTGGCGCTTTGCTCAATACCGCCAGGGCAATTTTCAGCCGTTGTTTCATGCCGGAGGAAAAGTGACGGATGGCTTTACGGCTGCTGCCCTCCAACTCCATGATTTCAATGATGCTTTTTTCATCCAATGTATGCTGGAAGGGCTTGAAGGCGGCATGAAAGGAGATCAGTTCATGCATATTGTATTCTTCGGGCAGATCCAGGTAA
>JAEUTF010000089.1 GCA_016788185.1 Bacteroidia bacterium
TTCCCGGTAGCTGGGCTCGCTGAGCAAGGTCTGGTACACTTTAGCGGCCGATGCGGCGATCTGCTTTTCAAAACGAAGCACCTGCATGCCGCCCCTTCCTTCCACGTATTTTTTAAAGTTGTTCAGGATGGCCTGCCATCCCGCCTCCTGCATTTCCACAGGGTTTTCATTTTCGGCATCGAATATTTCGGTAACGCGGGTGGACGGCCCCTCTTCTTCAAACAAAACCTGGATGCGACGATCGTCGGCAAGGCTGTACACAATTTCCGTGTGCGGCACTACCTTTTCATAGGTGCCTTCAAAGTCAAAACCCATGCTGCCGTCGCGCGCTTCCATGCGCGAAAGGAATTTTCCGCCTTCGCGCAGATCGTTTTCCGCATAGGGCGTGAACCAGTCGTCGGATGCCTGGTTCCATTTTAAAATATGAAAGGGATGGGTCCAGAAGTTCCATACGGCCTGTACCGGCGCCTCAATCAGGGCCGAAACCCGGATGCTGGTTTTTTGATCGCTTGACATGATGTCTTGTTCATTGTTCATGACAAACATACGAAGCATCGGGCGATGGGTAACAGACAGGCACGCTAAATTCAAGGCAGGAACTCAAAAAGTCCCGCGGAATCGCCGGCGCTAAGCGCGATGCCCGCTTCTTGCAGGCCAGGCCGGTATCAGGCTTTTTCCATCGCTTCGGCCACGGCACTGTTCAGCACCAGGGTGTCGGGGAAGAAATGGACACGGCCGCTGCTGATTTCGTGCATGCCGCCGACGATGCCGATCTGACCCGATTTGATCAGCTCCGCCAGAATCGGACTGCGTTCCATGATGGCGCGGACGGTTCGCTTGACGTTGATGGCGGCCACCTTTTCCACAAACTCAGGGTTGTTGGAATGCCTGTTTTCGCTGGTGGTGTTTTCGTCTTCCACCGCCGGCCGGATCTTGGTAAGCAGGGTGGTGAGGTGTCCCATTTCCACATGGTCGCAGGCGCCTTTTACCGCGCCGCATTTGCTGTGACCCAGCACCACGATGATTTTGGCACCGGCCACCTTGCAGCCAAATTCCATGCTGCCGAGAATGTCTTCGTTCACAATGTTGCCCGCGATGCGCACGCTGAAGATATCGCCCAGTCCCTGGTCGAAAATCAGCTCGGCCGAGGTGCGGCTGTCGATGCAACTCAGGATCACCGCAAAAGGATGCTGCCCGTCGGAGGTTTCGTTGGCCTGCTGCAGGAGGTTGCGGTTTACCTTCAGGTTGTTCACAAAGCGCTTGTTGCCTTCTTTCAACAGTTCAAGGGCCATGGGCGGGGTGATGGCCGCCTGCATTTCTTTGGTCAGTGTTTTCATTGCTTTGATGTTTAGATGCGGGTGGAGCGAAAGGAACCGCCAGACGCCCGCGAAGGATCGGAGGGCGCACGGCCATTCGGTTTCGGCGAACGGTGCAAAGATAGTGAAAACTTTACCAAAGATAGTAAAGCTATCAAAAATAATTGTAAAGATAATATTGCCTACCTTTGCGGGCCTCCCGGCTTATTCCAAAATCGGCGATGAAACTGCAGGTACAAATCCAGATGAACGAAGCCCTCTTCCTGAGGGACCCCATGGGCTCCGAGCTGGGCCGTAAAATCATTCGGCACAGTGTGGAACTGATTCATTTGAATGGCTTTGAGGCCTTTACATTTAAGAAGCTGGCGGAGGAAATTGCCACCACGGAGGCCGGCGTGTACCGCTATTTCGAAAACAAACACAAGCTGCTGGTGTACCTCGCCGCCTGGTATTGGGCCTGGCTCGAATTTCAGATCAGTTATCAAACCAACAACATCCAGGAGCCGCAGCTGAAAATTAAGAAGGTGATCCGCCTCCTGGCTTCGGAGGTGGAGGACAATCCGGATACCGCCTTTGTGAACGAAAACCTCCTGCACCGCATCATCATCGCCGACGGCTCCAAGGCCTACCTCACCAAGCAGGTGGGAGAAGACAACCGCCTGCAGTTTTTTAAACCTTACAAGGATTTGTGCGCGCTCATCGGGACCATGATCCTGGAGTGCAATGCAAAGTACAAGTACCCGAAATCACTGGCTTCTACCATCGTGGAGATGGCGCATTTTCAGAATTTCTTTATGAACAACCTGCCTTCG
>JAEUTF010000096.1 GCA_016788185.1 Bacteroidia bacterium
CGAAGTAGGAGCAACTGACAAAGACGAAGAAAACAAGAAATTGCAGGGAATTAAAGAGCATACAGCCGTTTGCCGGAATTCAAAATAAAAATAGCAGTTGTAGCCATCTAAAAAAAAGAAGGAGTAACATCTTTTCAGATAGTACTCCTTCCTGTGAATATTTAAATGTGGATTAGCCTTTCTTTGCCATGTAGTTGTCGCCGCCGCGACGTACTTTCGCGTCGTACCATAACCAGTAAATCGTTCCCACCGTAATGAGGATTCCAAACATCCAGTTGGTCAGATAACCAATGGGCGGCAGGATGGAGAAGAGGGATTCGGCGGCTTTCGCAATGCCGTTGAAGATGGCGGTCATATTTTCATTTAATTTGTCGCAAATTTAATTAAAATTCTACCCGAACAAAGCTGCTGAATGTTTATCCGCATTTTCAGAACGACCCGCCTCTTGCCGCTCATCCTTTTGGTGGTGATTTCCGCTATCATGTGGATAGTTTCAAAATCAGTAAGTTACGATGTGGTTGAGGCCAATGGCATGCCCTTATACGATCTGGTATTAATGCTGCTGGGCTTGTTGCCGGACTGGGCCGGCATGGTGCTGGGCTTCCTTCTTTTAAGCAGCCAGGCGATTCATTTGAACCTGGTTTTAAACAAACATGAAGTCCTGTTCAAGCAGTCCTGGCTGCCGGCGCTGATGTACCTGGTTCTGGCCGGCCTGCTGCCGCCTTTCCTCTGGATTCATCCCCTGCTGTTTGTAAACAGTATCCTGATTTTTGTGTTCGATAAAATCTTTTCGTTGTATAAGAACCCTGCACCCCTGGCACCGGCCTTCGACAGCGCTTTCCTGCTTTCACTGGCTGCGCTTTTCTACCTGCCGGCCATCGTTCTCTTTCTCCTGTATTTCATGTGCATGATCATCCTTCGCCCCTTCTCGTGGAGGGAATGGACCGTTGGTCTGATGGGGCTTTTTCTTCCTTTTTTCTTTGCCTTCCTCTTTTATTTCCTGAACGATGAACTGATGCCCTTTTATGAACGGGTTTTTGTTTCGGGGATCAAGCGTCAGATCGACCTCAGTCATTTCTTTAATATAAAATACACCCTGAGCATTATTTTCGTGGGCCTCCTCTTTGTGTTGTCGCTCTTACGGCTTCAAACCAATTATTTTAAGAATGTCACCAAGGCCCGTCTGATTCAGCAATTGCTGGTGATCATGATCCCGCTTTGCCTGCTCTCTGTACTGGTTTCCAGAGATGAGCTGCTTTTTCGCTTCAGCACCCTGGCCCTGCCTTTGTCCGTGTATCTGACCTATTATTTCCTTTCAGGCAAAAAAATATGGGTCATGGAACTCATGTTTCTGTTGCTCCTCGGCAGCTGGGCCTATAATTACTTCTTTATCTGAAAAGAAGGCGCATATCAGCGTTAATTTCATGCGTAGTATTCCTTCAGAAATTCTTCCGCCCGGTCCGGGCTGATCATCACCGGAATCGACTCCCCTCTTTCGATCAGAAGATATCCCGTCCTACGACTGCAGTACCAGGTCATTTTTCCAAGTGAGGAGGTATAATAACGTCCGGTATAGCCGAAAAGACCTCCGTTGCCCAGGATGCGTATGGGACGGGCAATTTCCTGCTTTTCCGGAATACGTATGGTTTTGATATCGCTGCCGGGAATGCGCTTGAGCCCGGCCGGTCTTTTCACAAGAATGTCTTTGCCTTCCACATAATAGCCGGAAGGGTGAAACAGGTAAAAAACCGCCGCCAGCAACAGGAGCAAAACCCCGCCGCTCCTTAAGCCGGCTCTGGCCGTTTCATCCGCGCCGGTGATACCCGGTACAGAAAGTACGAGTAAAAGCAAGGCAAAAAGGATCACCATTCCACTGACCATGAATGCTGTCCGGTCGAGGCTGTTGGGGTAAAATGTCCTGGTCATGACTATTGCCTGGAACTGTTGTAAATTTTCAGCAGCGTTTCGTTGGTCTCGTTCTTTTTAAGATCGTCGAGGTACTTCGATGCGAGTTCCTGGTTGGAAGTCCAGCGTTCTTCACTGTCTTTGTCGGCCGCTTTCCGGGCCACTTTCAGCTGTTCGGTGCAGTGGTTGCCGTATTCGGCCAGCGATTGGGCCGCGGCCAGACGTACCACCCATTCACCGGCCGATTTTCCGGTGCTGTAGATGGTCAGCAATCCGCTGGTGATGTTCTTCTGGTCGCTGCAACGTTTCAGAAAGCGGCCGTACTGCTGCAAATGGTTATAGGTGCTGAAACCGCTGCTGCCTTCCAGTGCCTTTTTCATGTAGGCCGCCTGTGCATCATTGCCAAACCTGCTGTACAGCCGGCTCAGCATCCCCATGACCCGTTTGTGATCATTGGCTTCAAAGCCATACGCCATTTTCAGGGCTTCTTCTTTATCGCGGTTGGCCACAGCGTTCATAGCTGTTTCCATCACCGTAAAAGAACTGTCCTGGCTGGCGTTTTTAAAGTAGACAAGCAGATCGTCGTTGTCGTAGTGTTCATCCAGTGCGGTGAGCGCCGCGTCGCGTACATCGGCTTTGGGATCTTTCAGGCCAATTTCCATGAGCAGCTTTCTCAGCTCTTCCTTCTTCTCCGATTTTGCAATGGTCTCTGATTTGTTGATCGCGTACTCGCGCAGTTTCCAGTTTTTATCTTTCAGGGCTTCCAGTACGAGCAGTTCTTCCGCCGAACCTGCCTTGTAATCGGCGGCTATCGCCTGGAGGGCATCGAAGCGATCCTGGAACAAGGGGGCCTTGCGGTACATGGCCATCCATTCTTCATTGGTATGCCGGTCAATTCGTACCGCCGTGAGCATTTTCTCCGCATCCATGTTGATAAAATCGGGCTTTACGGAAACGTCAAATTCAAATGTTTCATCAGCTTTGGAGATGGTCATGCGTTTACGGCTAACGCTGCCGTTAGCATACACATCGGCGTCCAGGGGAATCGTATACAGCGGCTCTTCGTTCAGGTCCTGCTGCTGTTTAACGTTTACAAATGCCTTTTTCAAGGCTTCGTCGTAACGATAGCTGAATTCCAGTACGGGATGCCCCTTGTCGAGAAACCATTGGTTAAAAAACCAGTTCAGATCTTCCCCGGTCACTTCTTCAAAGGCAAGACGGAGCTGGTGCACCTCAACCGGTTTGTATTTATTGTTCTCGAGGTATCGCTTCAGGGATGCGAAAAAAGCTTCGTCACCGGTGTATTTCCGGAGCATGTGAAGTATGGTTCCGCCTTTCTGGTAAGAATGCCGGTCAAACATGTCTTCGCGGGCTTCGTAGTAGAACCGTATCAGATCCACCTTCTTGGTTTTGGCTTCACGGAAGTAAGCGTTCAGATCGTTCAGCCGGGCTACATCCGCTTCCTCTCTGCCGTATTTGTATTCGTTCCAGAGGTATTCGCCGTAGGTGGCAAAGGACTCGTTAAGGGGAAGGTTCGACCAGGATTCGCAGGTCACATAATCGCCAAACCACTGGTGAAACAACTCGTGCGACACTACATCTTCATTGGTTCCGTCGAGCAGTTCCCGTTCGTCCTGCTGGAGAAAATCACCGTGAACAGTAGCCGTGGTGTTTTCCATCGCGCCGCTCACATAATCCCGCACCACCACCTGACTGTATTTGGCCCAGGGAAAATCAAGGCCGGTTTTCCTGGAAAAAAATTCCATCATTTCCGGCGTATTGCCGAAGATCCTGCGTGCCACCTTCTCGTATTCAGGTTCCACGTAATAGTTCACTTCTTTACCCCGCCAGGAATCTTTTACAACCGCAAAGGGGCCGATGGCCATCATGGCCAGATACGGCGCATGAGGCTGTTCCTGCTTCCAGGTGTCTGTCCGCGTACCGTCGGCATGAAGCTTCGAGGCGGTGAGACTTCCGTTCGACAGGGTTTTATATTCATTCTCCACGGTGATCCTGATTTCCTGGGTCATCTTCTGGTTGGGGGCATCGATGGTGGGAAACCAAACCGAGTTGGCCTGTGTTTCGCCCTGTGTCCAGATCTGCCGGGGCTTGTCTTTTTCCTTGCCGTCGGGATTGATGAAATACAAGCCCTTGTCGCTGTTGATGGCCGCACTGCCGCCAAGGTTCTTCAGTTCTTCCGGTTTGGCAATGTAATCTATGTAGAGGGTAAACGGTTCACCGGCCTTGTACATCCGGTCGGTCATGATTTTCAGGCTGTCATGGGCCCACTCGTATTTCAGTTTCAGAGAGTCGGTTCCGCTGAGCAGCCGCACATCGTTGATCTGCATCCCGCGCGCATTGAGCCAGACCAGGTCGGTAGGGTAGAAGTGAACGCAAAGCTGAATGCTTGCCTTTCCGATCAGGTATTTCTTTTCCCAGTCAAAACGAACATCAAGAGCGGTATGTATGAGTTTGTGCCGGATGGTAGTGGAGGCGCGATATTCACCTGCTTCTTCCGGGGAAGGCTTCACCTGGATTTCGGGAAGATTCCTCACTTCAGTGGTCGTGGTTTTCGTCGTCTTGCAGGCGTTCAGCAGGGTGGCCGCGATCAGCAGGGGTGCAATGTGCTTCATCATAGCATGTGGGTAATTCCTGTAAAAATAAAGGCTTCCCGGCAAACCCCTGAAATACATTAGACCAAGTTCGGCCTAATTCCGACCAAAGCAGGGAATATATTGACAGCTATAGCGTTGTCTGTAACCCCGGCTTCCGTGTTTGTGAAATGAAGCAAGGTCGGACGTCTGGGGCGGGCATAAAAAAGCGGTAGCCGTATTCCGGCTACCGAAACCATCAACCTGAGAACTATTGTATTTTGAAACTGACCGGCAACTTGTATTGCACATTCACCGTTTGCCCGTTTTGTTTACCCGGCTTCCATTTGGGCATGGAGCGAATCACACGCAGGGCCTCTTCCTCGCAGCCGCCTCCGATCCCTTTCAGAAGTTCGATGTCGCGGATGTTCCCTTCGCGGTCAACAGTAAAACTGATGAAAACAGTACCGCTGAGCTGGCGTTCGCGTGCAGGCGCCGGATAGCGGATGTTTCCGGCAAGGTACCGCAGCATGGCGTTTTCCCCGCCCGGAAAGGCCGGCATTTCCTCTACCCAAATGTATGTTTTCGTAGATCCTGTTGCGTTAGCATCCGGCAGCGGGTCGGGCTGGGGGTCGGGCAGGTCGCTGCTGTCCTTGTCGTTTGTTTTTGTGCTGACCAGGGTCTTGAGGAGGGCATCCTGGGTCAGTACATTGTCGCTGCTGTCCTGGTCCGTCACGATCAGGTTTGAAAATTGACGTCCGGCAGGTGGCGTGGGGAGCGGCTTTACCGGTTCCGGGAGCCTTTCGGGTTGAATAATGTCCGGCTTCGACAAATCGCTGAGTTCCACAACGACTTCACGGAGGCGTTCGCCGGTATTGCTTTTTTCGGGATAAAGAAGGGCCAGCAAGGCCGGTATACCGGCAAGCAGCAAGAGCAGGCTGCAGGTGAAGATAAAGGCGCTGACCACGGTGCGGCTGTAGTCGCGCCGAAGGGTATAGGCACCGTAGTCATGGTTTCTTTGCTGAAAGACCAGTTCCAGTCTTTCGCGGGAGATGGGGTTTTCCCAGTTGTTTCCAAGGATGTTCATCTGATTTCCTGTTAGGTGTTGCAGGTAAAACGATGCC
>JAEUTF010000123.1 GCA_016788185.1 Bacteroidia bacterium
CCGCCCAGTTCCCGTTCCATGCACCACATCACCAGATCGTGCCATACTTCACCGGCCCCGGCTTTTACCAGCACCTCTTCCCCCTGGTCACTGAGGATCTCTATTCCGTTCATCCGGTTGAGCAGCACCAGCCCTTCCACAGGACGGGTAAACAGGATGTTGCTGCCGCCTCCTAAAATCAGTCGGTCGAGGTGCCGCAACTGTTCGTCGGCCAGGACAAATCGCAATTCACCCAAGCCTCCGATGTTAACCAGGTAATCAGCCCTGACATCAATACCAAAGGTATTGTAAGGCTTCAGCGATGTATTCTTTTCAATGTGCATCTTGTGACGAAACTTTCCTGATCAAACTAATTCTGCCGGCACCCGCCTGCTGATGAGCCCTGCGCCAATCAGTACCTGTACTTTTCCTTCCAGCGCTCCCGGAGAAACTTCCGGAGTTCCTGCTCACGGGTGTTCTGGCCTGGCTCATAAAATTTCATCCCGGCCACCCGATCGGGAAGAAATTCCTGTTCTGCGAAACTGTTCTCGAAATCGTGTGCATAACGGTATCCCTTGCCGTAATCAAGATCTTTCATGAGTCCCGTCGGGGCATTGCGCAGGTGCAGGGGTACCGGGGCATCGCCGTAATCGCGTACCGCCTTCTGCGCACTTTTAAGACCCATGTAACTGGCATTGCTCTTGGGCGATGCGGCCAGGTAGGTTACGGCCTGCGCGAGATTGATCGAACATTCGGGATAGCCGATCATCTCCACGGCCTGGAAACAGGCGCTGGCCAGGAGCAGGGCATTGGGGTTGGCATTGCCGATGTCTTCCGAGGCAAGGATCACGAGCCGGCGGGCAATAAATTTCGGATCCTCCCCTCCTTCGACCATGCGGGCGAGCCAGTACAGGGCCGCGTTGGGATCACTGCCCCGTATGGATTTTATAAAGGCGGAAACAATATCGTAATGTTGTTCACCGCCTTTGTCATAGAGCGCCAGGCGCTGCTGGGCAATGCGCATCACCTCCCGGTCGGTAATTTCCACGGGGTCGCTGCTGCTGTAATGAACCACCAGTTCGAGCAGGTTGAGCAACTTTCGTGCATCCCCCCCCGATAGCCGGTATAGGGCAGATTTCTCGAGGATTTTTACGTTTCGCTTTTTCAGCTCGACATCGACGGTCAGGGCATGTTCCACCAGCCGGTCCAGGTCTTCCTCCTGCAAGGATTCGAGGATGTACACCTGGCAGCGCGAGAGCAGCGGACGGATGACCTCAAAGGAAGGATTTTCGGTGGTGGCCCCGATGAGGAGGATGATTCCCTGCTCCACCGCACCCAGCAGGGAATCCTGTTGTGATTTATTGAAGCGGTGAATTTCATCGATGAAGAGCACGGCCTTACCGGCCTCTTTGGCTTTGGCAATCACGTCGCGGACATCTTTCACCCCGGCACTGATGGCACTGAGTGAAAACAAGGGCAGACCCACTTCCCGGGCGAGAATGCCCGAAAGAGTGGTTTTACCGGTACCGGGAGGTCCCCAGAAAATGATGGAGGGCAGATGCCCGCCCGCGATGAGTTTCGGCAAAACACCCTCCTTTCCGGCAAGGTGTTGCTGCCCGACCACTTCGCTGAGGGTCTGTGGCCGCAATCGTTCAGCCAGGGGGATGGCCGCATGACTCATGGCATGTGATCTTCTTTTAAAATACCCCTGATGGTGATTTCAATCCGGTTATTCACCTCATGGTCCTCTTCTATACAAAGGATGCCGTTCACACAGCGGTTGAGCAGCTTGTTTTCGCCATATCCTTTCGCGGTCAGACGGGAGGCCGCGATGCCCTGGCTCACGAGGAAAGATTGTACCAGGTCGGCTCTTTGCTGGGTGAGCTTCATGTTGTCGGCGTCGCTGTTCCGGGAGTCGGTATACGAGGCGATTTCAATCTGAAGGCGCGGGTTGTCACGGAGTAAGGTATTCAGGCGCTGCATGGCTTCGCCGGAACTGAGTTTGAGCTGAAAATCCTTTTTCTTAAAGGCGATCCCTTGCCAGGTGAAGGCTTTGTTGAGCTGGACTTTGCGCATTTCAATATCCACTTCCACCGTATCGGAGAATTTCATCCCCATGGTACTGGCTTCGCTGTGCACCAGGAAATAATCGGGATGATCACAGCTTACCTTAAAATCCTTTCCGGGTTGCACCGTAATGCGGATCGTCCCGCCGGCATCGGCCGCGTACGTCTTCTCGGCGAGTCCCGGGGCCGACAGCTTCACCTGTGCACCGGCCACCGGCAGGCGGCTGACCGCATCCGTTACTTTCATGAACAAAAACAACTGGGGCGGATGTTTCTCAAAACTGTAGAGTTTGTCAAACAATCCGTTTCGTGAGGAAGAAAAGTAACCCTGCATCCCGGCAGAATCCACAATATAACTGAAATCATCATGTGAACTGTTGAGGGGATAGCCCGGGTTGTACGGAGCAGACCATGCGATGCCGTTCCACTGCGATTCAAAAATATCAAGGCCGCCCATCCCGGCATGTCCGTCGGAAGCAAAGTAGAGCATGGAATCATTCATGAGAAAAGGAAAGAGCTCGTTGCCTTCCGTGTTGACCGAGGGCCCCAGGTTGACGGGGCTGCTCCAGCGGTCGCCGCCCTCCCAGCGCACCATGTAGAGGTCGGCTCCGCCATAACCCCATGGCATATCCGAAGAAAATACAATCACCGTACCGGCGGGGTTCAGCGCGGGATGACCTACCGAATACTCGTCGCTGTTGAAATACATCGGCCCTTTCACCTTCCACTCTCCTTCCTCCGCATCTGCCCGGAAGATCTTCAGCACGTTCACGTTCCGGCTGTTTTTTTCCGAGCGGTTGCTGACATAATTGTTGCGGGTGAAATACATGGTGGAGTACCCATTGGCAAAAACGGCCGGCCCCTCGTTGAATTTGCCGTTCACTTCTCCGCGCAGGGGCTCCGGTTCCATCCAGTTTCCACGGTCGGTTTTCTTGGCATAAAACAGATCGAGGAAGCGGCGGCCGGTTCCGTCCGATACCGCTTTGCTGAGACCCTTTTCACTCCTGTCGCTGAGGAATACGATGCCCTGCTTGTAAAAAGCCGGACTGAAATAATTCTCCCTGGGGGTATTGAACTTCAGCGGAGCCACCGTATAGAGGGTGGTATCGCGGTAAAATAGTCCGATGCTGTCGCAGGCACCCAGCATGCGTTGCGCCTTGTAATCAGCCTTGTTCAACTCGAGGTATTTAACAAGATTTTCCTTAGCCTCCGTGTAATTCCCGTTTTTCATCAGGGCATCCGCCAGGTAGAGGTTCCATTCGATTTTAGGGTTGGAGAGCTTTACCGTTTTGCGGTACCAGTACTCTGTTTTCACCGGATTTCCCAGTTGGCGGTAACAATCTGCCACGTTGATCATGGCTTCACGGTCGGCTTTCTTGCTGAGCACATGTTCGTATTCGTGTGCGGCCGATGAATAGGCAAACTGCTGATAATATTCATTGGCCGTGCGCAGATGCACACTCAGGCAGGAAGTCTGCGAGAGGACGACTGCCAGACAAAAGAAACGGACGAATACTTTCAGTAGACTCATCAGAAGTAGCGCGGTGATTTCATTTTTGTTACCGGAGTACCGAAATCATATCCAATCATAAACTCATGTGATCCGGAATTGTAATTGCCCAACTCGCCCAGGGTGTAATCGTACGAATAACCTACCCGCAGTTTACGGCTTACCTGGTACTCGAGCAGGGCCACAATGGATTCGTCCGAACGGTACGAGGCACCGATCCAGAAAATATCATTGATGAGGAGGTTCAGATTCAGATCGTATTGAATTTTGGAACCGGCTTCATACCGGATCAATGCTGAGGGTTTGAACTTCAGTTCCTTCTCGGTTTCAATCACCCCGCCCAGCGTTCCGTAATAGCGCCGTACCATTTTGTGAACAGGAACACCCGGTTCGAAGGCCGCCTGGTCGTTGGGGTCGTAACTGACCAGGAAGGGTGCCGACAATCCCGCATAAAAAAGCTCACGGTAATAATATACGCCGAAGCCTGCGTTGGGCAGAAGATTGCTGAAGGTATTGTACTCGAAAACCTTGTCGCCGGGATCCCAGTAAGTAAGCTTCACCACCTCCGAACTGAAATTGCTGACACCGGCCTGCAATCCCACCGAAACACGACCGACACCAAGATCAAGATGATACGCCAGCATGCCGTACAGATCCGTTTGTTTGGTCACGCCTATTTTATCCTGCTGTATGACGGCACCCAATCCCAGTTTCTTTTTTTTCAGCAGTCCGTGTATGGTACCGCTGTAGGTGACCGGCGCTCCTTCAATACCCGCCCACTGCTTCCTGTACATCATCGTGGTACTGACATACTCCTTGCTCCCGGCATAGGCAGGATTTAAAAGCAGGCCGTTGAACATGTAATGACTCAGAAGAGGTCCCTGCTGTCCGTGAAGGGCCGTCACACCGATGCAAAACAAAAAGATGGTAAACAGTTTCCTCATCGCCTCAGATCTATATAGGTATTGTACACTTTGTCGATATAGCGCGCTCTGATGATGATGAAATAGGTTCCATCTGCCAGCGGATATCCGCCTTCATCGAGACCGTACCAGTCGTTTCTGTAATTATTCTGCCGGTAAACCACCTGACCCCAGCGGTTGTACACCATGATTTCATTGTCGGGATATTCTTCCAGTCCCTTAATGATCAGGTAATCGTTACTGCCGTCAAAATTCGGGGAGAAGGCGGTGGGCATTTCAATGCGCGGCAGACAATCCAGGGTATCCCTTCTGAAAATATTCACCACCACCGAATCTCTGCAAGTGCCGTTCACCACCGTCCATAGAAAACTGTTGTTTCCGTAGCTGAGTCCGGTCACTCCCGTGAAAGCCTTCAGCGAGTCCGCGATGAGCAGTCCCGGACTAAGAGCGGTCCAGTAACCATAACCGAATTCAGGTCTGGTGGCATTGAGGTTCACATCGTCACCACATACCTTACGGTCGATGCCCCCGATGGCGTCGATCTGTGTGGCAGAGGTTACGGTGATCGGATCGTCGTCGGAGCAAAGTCCGTCGGTGACAGTCCACAGCAAGGTATTGTCTCCCACGCCCAGGTTGGAAATGGTGCAGTTGGCGGAGGTGGAGTCGGAAAACACAATGACACTGTCGGAAGAAATCACCTGCCAGTATCCGATGCCGATCGGCGGCGAGGTGGCGGACAGCAAAGCGAAACTCTGTCCGCAAACGATGAAATCAGAGCCTGCGTTGGCCAGCAGTTGCGGCGGCTGTGTCAGTATATACGTGCTGCTGGTTGTGCAATTGTTCTGGTCGGTGATGAAAACCGTATAGGTATTGGCCGGAAGATTCAACAGATTCTGGCTGATCGCACCGTTACTCCAGACAAATGAATAGGGCGCCGTGCCGCCATTCACGCTCAGGAAGAGTTCACCGTCCGACAAACCATAGCAACTGATG